>NZ_JBFBAF010000011.1:0-256701 GCF_040682095.1 Amycolatopsis sp. NPDC051372 | reverse complement strand
GGTACTGCAACCGAAGGGTTGTGGGAGAGTAGGACGCCGCCGAACTTACTTAGAGTAGGCCCCGGTCGAGAATCTTCACGGTTCTCCCGGGGCCTATCTCTATGTGGCGTGCTGTGCGGCGCCCATGACGGAGCGCCATGCGCGCGCGGGGTGCTCTCAACGGCCCCGTAGGATGGTCAGTCGGCCCCCATAGCGGGTGGCCCGTGAGAACACAAGATTTTTCTATGGCAGGAGGCCAGGTGTCCGAGTTCGGTCGACGTGACTCAGAGGATGATGGGTCCGGCCGGTCGGCTCGCCGCGACCAGGGCTCCCGCGGCAACCGGTCGGACGCGCCCCGGGGAGACCGGCGTGGCGCGCGGCAGGACCGCGGCGGGCGTGACGGTGGCTACCAGGGACGCCCCCGGCGGGACGACCACGGTGCGCGCGGTGGTGGGTACCAGGGCCGCCCCTCGGGTGGCGACAACCCCCGTGACCAGCGCAGCGGCGGATACGCCGGTAACCGCGACGGCGGCCCGCGCGCAGGCTCTGACGACCGCGGATCGCGCGGCGGCTACGACAACCGCTCCGGCCGGCCGCAGGGCAAGTCCGCGTCCGGGCGTCGCTGGGAGGACCGCGGTTCGAGCGGCTCGACCGGCGGCTTCCGTGACGACAGCCGCTCCGGCGGCGGCTTCCGTGATTCCCGTGGCTCCGGCGGCCCCCGCGACAACCGCGGCGGGTTCCGTGACGATCGGGGTTCCGGTGGTTTCCGCCCCAACCGCGATTCGGGTGGCGACGACCGCGGTTTCCGCGGCGACCGCGACAATCGCGGCGGCGGTTTCCGCAACGACCGGGACGACCGCAATTCCGGCGGTTTCCGGAAGGACCGCGGCGACTCCGGGTTCCGTGACGACCGCGGTGGCTCTGGCTACCGCGGCGGCAATTCGGGTGGGTCGCGTGACGACCGCGGTGGCTACCGCGGCGGCAGCGGTTCGGGCTCGCGTGACGAGCGTGGTGGCTCGGGCTACCGGGGCAACAGCTCGGGTGGATCGCGCGACGACCGCGGTGGCTCCTCCTTCCGCAGTGGCGGCGGCTCGGGCGGTTTCCGTGGCGACCGCAGTGGCGGCAGCTCGGGCGGGTACCGCAACGACCGTGGCAGCGGTGGGTCCGGCTTCCGCAACGACCGCGGCGGCAGCAGCTCCGGCGGCTACCGGGGCGACCGCGATGACCGCGGTGGCTCGGGCGGCTACCGAGGTGACCGGGACAACCGGGGCACCTCGGGTGGTTACCGGGGTGACCGGGACAACCGGGGCACCTCGGGTGGTTACCGGGGTGACCGCGACGACCGCGGCCCGCGCACCGGTGGGTCCCGCGACGACCGCCGGCCGGGTGGCTTCCAGAAGGACCGTGACGACCGCGGCTTCCGCAGCGGTGGCTCGCGTGACGACCGTGGCGGCTCGGGCTACCGGGGCGGCAGCTCGGGTGGGTCCCGCGACGACCGGGGCGGTTTCCGCAACGACCGCGGCTCGGGCAGCGGTTTCCGCAAGGACGACCGCGGCGGCTACCGGGGCGGCTCGGACCGCCGTGACGATCGGGGCGCCCCGCGCGGCTCCGACCGCCGCGACAACGGCCCGCGCGACAACCGAGGCTCCTTCAACCGAGACGACCGCGGCGGCTCCCGCGACCGCCGCGACTCGGGCGACTCCCGCGGCTTCGACCGCGCAGACACCCGCGGCGCCGCCTCCGACGACGACTTCGACATCACCGACGACGGCTTCGTCGCCGGCGACACCGCCGGCCGCGATGACTTCGCGAAGCCCGGCGACAGCGGTCACGGCGAGCGCTCTGACGTGACCGCCGGCGGCGACGCCGCACGCGACCACGCGGATGGGGACGACGCCGCACCGCGCGCCGACCGCGCGGATGACGGCGACTCCGATCGCGAGGAGCCGGCTTCGCGCGACGTCGTCCGGTCGCAGGCCGACGACTCGGCCGATCGCGACAGCGAGCGATCCGCTCGGGACAACCGAGACGACGCGCCCGAGGGCGACGACAACGGCGATCACAGCGGTCGCGAGCACGCTTCGCCTGAAGACCGCGACGACAGCAACGGTGGCACGCAGTCCGCTCGCGAAGACCGCGACAGTGACAACTCGGGCGAGGACCGCCGAGACAATGGCGACGGCACCGCGGTGTCGGCTCGCGATGACCGCGCCCAGCGGTCCTCTCGCGACAACGGCTCGAGTGACGACCGCCGAACCGGTGGCGACCGTGGCAACGGTGGCGAGCGGTCCTCTCGCGACGACCGAGGAGACCGTGGTGGCAGCGACCGTCCCCGTCGTGACTTCCGCGAAGGCCGCGACAACCGCGACAGCCGCCGAGACGACCGGCCCCGTCGGGACGACCGCGACGTTCGCGGTGGCCGTGACTCGCGGCCGCGGCGGGACGAGCGCCCGATGCGCGGCGCGCGTGCCGGCGCGGAGGCGCTGGACGACGCGGCGCTGGCGAGAGAGCTGCTCGAAGCGCCGGAGCTGCCGGAGGGCATCGAGTACTCCGATCTGGACGAAGAGGTGCGGCGTGAGTTGCGGACGTTGCCGAAGGGGCTGGCCGAGACCGTCGGGAAGCACCTGGTCGCGGCGGGCGGGCTGATCGACGTCGACCCGGAGGCGGCGCTGGAGCACGCGAAGTACGCGAAGCTCAAGGCGTCGCGCGTGCCGATCGTGCGGGAGGCGCTGGGGCTGGCGGCCTACCACGCGGGCAACTGGCAGGAGGCGCTGTCGGAGCTGCGGGCCGTGCGGCGCATGACGCGCAGCGACGAGCACATCGCCATCATCGCCGACTCCGAGCGGGCCCTGGGTCGGCCGGAGCGGGCGCTGGACCTGGCGAAGGAGACCGACACGGCGAAGCTCTCGAAGGCGACGCAGGTCGAGCTCGCGATCGTCGCGGCCGGGGCGCGGCGCGACCTCGGCCAGATGGACGCGTCGGTCGTCTCGTTGCAGGGGCCGGACCTGGTGCCCAGCAAGCGGGACCCGTGGAGCGCGCGCCTGTTCTACGCCTACGCCGACAACCTCGTGGCCGCCGGGCGCAAGGACGAGGCCGTGCGCTGGTTCCTCAACGCCGCCGAGGCCGACAACGAAGACGAGACCGACGCCGCCGAGCGGGCGGCGGAGCTCTCGAATGAGTGACGCGCTCCTCGCGGGCTACGACGCGGTGCTGTTCGACCTGGACGGCACCGTGTACCACGGCTCGCAGGTGATCGAGGGCGCGCCGGAGGCGGTCGGGGCCGTGCGGGAGCACGGCGCGGCCGTCCGGTACGTCACGAACAACGCGTCCAAAGCGCCGGCCGACGTGGTGGCGCATCTCCGAGCGCTGGGCCTCGACGCGGCCGTCGACGAGGTGCACACGAGTGCCCAGGCCGCGGCCGCGGTGCTCGGCGAGCGCCTGTCCGCCGGTGCGCGTGTGCTGGTCGTGGGCACCGACTCGCTGGCCGCCGAAGTGGAAACGGCCGGGCTGGGCACCGTGCGGAAGGTCGACGACGATGTCGCGGCCGTCGTGCAGGGGCACTCGCCGGAGACCGCGTGGGCCGACCTCGCCGAGGCGGCGCTGGCGATCCGCGCGGGCGCGCTCTGGGTGGCGTGCAACGTCGACGCGACCCTGCCCACCGAGCGAGGCCTGTTGCCGGGCAACGGTTCCATGGTCGCCGCGCTGCGCACGGCCACCGACACCGAACCGGTCGTCGCGGGCAAACCGCAGCCGCTGCTGTTCGAGACGGCCGCACGGTCGGCCGGCTCGAGCCGGCCGCTGGTGGTGGGCGACCGGCTCGACACCGACATCGCCGGTGCGGTCGCCGCGGGCATGGACGTGCTCGCGGTGCTCTCCGGCGTCGCGACGCCGGCCGGTCTCCTGACCGCGATCCCCGCCGAACGGCCGACGCACCTGGCCGCCGACCTGACCGCTCTCACGCAGCGCGCCGAAGACCTCAAGATCGGTCCCCGGCCGGGCTGGGAGATCACGTCCGGCGACGTGCTGACCGTGCGCGGCAGCGGAGAAGCCCTCGACCTGCTGCGCGCGCTGTGCCACGCGGCGTGGGCGAGCGGCGTGACCGAGGTCCGGGCCGAAGGCGACGCGGCCGAGGCGGCGCTGACCGGGCTGCAGCTGGCCTGACTGGTAGTTTGAGCTCGTGCACCCGAACGTCCCGCGACCTGTTCCTGGCCCTCCGCCGGTACCCGGACCCGGCCCGCAGCAGATCGATCCCCGTGCGGGGATCGAGGAAGCCGTGGCGGGCATCGACGACTTGAGCTCGGTACCGCTCGCCGAGCACGTCGACCGGTTCGAAGCCGTGCACACCGAGCTCACCGTGGCCCTGTCCAGCATCGACAGGGTCTGACCGGCGTGCCCAAACGGGCCCGCCTCGACGCGGAGCTGGTTCGCCGCGGCCTGGCCCGCTCGCGGGAACAGGCGTCGGCCCTGATCACCGGCGGCAAGGTCTCCGTGCGGGGCATGGTCGCGACCAAACCCGCCACCGGCGTCGAGTCCGACGCGCCCATCGTGGTGAAGGACGAGGACGACCCCGGCTGGGCCTCCCGCGGCGCGCACAAACTCCTGGGTGCACTGGAGAAGTTCGGCCCCGAAGGCCTCACGGTCGAGGGCCGCCGCTGCCTCGACGCCGGCGCGTCCACCGGCGGGTTCACCGATGTCCTGCTTCGGGGCGGCGCCGCCACCGTGATCGCCGCCGACGTCGGCCGCGGCCTGCTCGACTGGCGCCTGCGGACCGACGAGCGCGTGGTCGTGCTCGACCGCACGAACGTACGCAACCTGACGCCGGAGACCCTCGGCGGCCAAGTCGACCTCGTCGTCGGCGACCTGTCCTTCATCTCGCTCAAGCTCGTGCTGCCCGCGCTCGCCGACTGCGCGCGCGAAGGCGCCGACCTCGTGCCCATGGTCAAACCGCAGTTCGAGGTCGGCAAGGACCGGCTCGGCAGCGGCGGCGTGGTCCGCGATCCCGAGCTGCGCGTGCAGTCCGTGGTCGACGTCATCGCCGAAGCCGCGAAGCTGGGGCTCGCGTTGCGCGGGGTCGTCGCGAGCCCGCTGCCCGGCCCCTCCGGCAACGTCGAGTACTTCGTGTGGCTGCGCCGAGATCTTCGGCATCAAGATCCGGGCGAACCCCCGGCCGCCGATGGCACTGTGGACGGTGTCGAGCGGCTCGTGCGGGCCGCCGTCCAGGAAGGACCCCAGTGACCAGCGAACGTGAAGTGCTTCTCGTGGCGCACCCGGACCGGGACCACACGCGGGAGGCCGCACGCGAGGTGTCCGCGCGGTTCACGAAGGCCGGGATCCGGCTGCGCGTGACCGACGAAGAGGTGCGTCAGCTCATCGACCCCGACGGCTGCATGGATATGCCCTGCACCGTCGTGGCGCCGCAGGACGACCCCGCGCGCGGAGCTGAGCTCGTGTTCGTGCTCGGCGGCGACGGCACGCTGCTGCGCGCGGCCGAGCTCGCGCGGCCGGCGGGCGTGCCGGTGCTCGGGGTGAACCTCGGCCGCGTCGGCTTCCTGGCCGAGGCCGACTCCGACGCGCTCGCCGACGCCGTGCAGCGAGTGGTCGACCGCGAGTACCAGGTCGAGGAACGGATGACGATCGACGTCACCGTCACCCACGGCGGCGTCGAGCTTTACCGCACGTGGGCCCTCAACGAGGCCAGCGTGGAGAAGTTCTCGCGCGAGCGCGTGCTCGACGCGCTGATCGAGGTCGACGGCCGCCCGGTCTCGTCCTTCGGCTGCGACGGCGTGCTGTGCGCGACGCCCACCGGCTCCACCGCGTATGCCTTCTCCGCCGGCGGCCCGATCATGTGGCCCGACGTCGAGGCGCTGCTCGTGGTGCCCAGCAACGCCCACGCCCTGTTCGCACGTCCGCTCGTGGTCTCGCCCGACTCCGTGATCACCGTCGGCATCGACCCCTCGGGCCATAGCGCCGTCCTGACCTGCGACGGGCTGCGCAGCTTCGACATGCCGCCGGGCTCGCTCGTGCGCGTCGTCTGCGGCCGCCGGCCGGTGCGGCTCGTGCGGCTGTGGGATGGCGTGTTCACCGACCGGCTGGTGCACAAGTTCGGCCTGCCGGTGCGCAGCTGGCGCGAACGGCGTACCGGCGGCCGCTCGGTCTGACCGGGTACGGGCGTGCGGTGATCGACGACGTGCGGCGCTCTCCTTTGCAACGCAGGGTGTGCGCGAGGTGACCCGTGACACGCCCGGGCCGAAGCGTCCGCACAGGTGTTCGACCAGGGAAAAGAACGTTTAGCACCGGTCGAGCGCACGGAAGGTCGGTGGGGGCGGCTACCGTAGGCGTCGTGCTGGCCGAGATGCGCATCCAGGGCCTCGGAGTCATCGAGGACGCCCTGCTGGAACTGCACCCGGGTTTCACCGTCGTGACCGGTGAGACGGGCGCCGGGAAGACCATGGTCGTGACCGGGCTGCACCTGCTCTCCGGTGGGCGGGCCGAAGCGTCCAAGGTCCGGAACGGAATGCTCAAGGCCTTCGTCGAGGGCCGCTTCACCCTCGACAAGGCCGACACCGCGAGCCGCATCGTCACCGACGCGGGCGCGGACATCGACGAGGACGGCAGCGTGATCGCGCTGCGCACGGTGGCCGTCGACGGGCGGTCGAGAGCCCACCTGGGCGGCCGGTCCGTGCCGGTCGGCGTGCTGGCCGACCTGTCCGAGCAGGTGATCGCCGTGCACGGGCAGAACGACCAGCTGCGGCTGCTGCGCCCGAGCGAGCAGCGCGCGGTGATCGACCGGTTCGCGGGATCCGAGGTCGGCGAACCGCTCGCCGCCTACCGCGAGGTACGCGAGGAGTGGCTGGCCGTGATCGGCGAGCTCACCGAGCGTTCCACCCGGTCGCGGGAGATGGCGCAGCAGGCCGACCTGCTCAAGCACGGTCTCACCGAGATCGACGCCGTCGCGCCCGAACCGGGCGAGGACGTCGAGCTCACCGAGCAGATCAAGCGGCTGATGGCCGTCGACGAGCTGCGCGCTTCGGCGACCGAAGCGCACGTCGCGGTCTCGGGTTCGCAGGACGGCGACCCCGACGCGCCCGGTGCGCTCGGCCTCGTCGGCGAAGCCTTGCGGCGCCTGGCCTCGGCCGAGGACGCGGCGCTGCGGGAGCTCGTGCCGCGGCTGGAAGAAGCGTCGATGCTGCTCACCGACGTCGGCGCGGAGCTCGGCGGGTACATCGAGGGCCTCGACGCCGACCCGGCGCTGCTGGAGAAGGTGCTGGCGCGCCAGGCTGACCTCAAACGGCTCACGCGCAAGTACGCGGCCGACGTCGACGGAGTGCTGGCCTGGGCCGACGACGCCCGCCGCCGGCTCGAGTCGATGGACACCTCCGAGGAGGCGCTCGCCGAGCTGGCCCGCCGCCGCGACGAGCTCGCCGTGAAGCTGGGCGACCTCGCCACCGCCGTGTCGGCGGCGCGCGGCAAGGCCGCGGCCGAGCTGGCGTCGGCGATCACCAAGGAGCTCTCCGGTCTCGCGATGGGGCAGGCGGAGCTGGAGATCACCGTCGAGCAGAAGCCCGCCGAGCACGGCGACCGCCAGGCGCTCGCGATCGACGGCCACGCCGTCCACGCCGGCTCGGACGGCATCGACGAGGTCGAGCTGCTCCTGCGCGCCCACAACGGCGCGCCGCCGCTGCCGGTGCACAAGGCCGCCTCCGGCGGTGAGCTCTCACGCGTGATGCTGGCCATCGAGGTGGTGCTCGCCCACGCCGACACGGTGCAGACGCTGGTGTTCGACGAGGTCGACGCCGGCGTCGGAGGGCGCGCGGCGGTCGAGATCGGCCGCCGGCTCTCCCGGCTCGCGCGGACGCACCAGGTGCTCGTGGTGACACACCTGCCGCAGGTCGCGGCCTTCGCCGACCAGCACCTGGTGGTGGACAAGGGCACCAGCGGCGGCGTCACGCGAAGCGGCGTGAAGACGCTGAAGCAGCCGGACCGAGTGAAGGAGCTGGCCCGCATGCTCGCCGGCATGGACGGCACGGAGACCGGCCGCGCCCACGCCGAGGAGCTGCTCGCCGTGGCCGAGAAGGACAAGGCCGCCGCCGAGCCGAAACGCAAGCGCGCCAAGAAGGGCTGACCACACTCCATGATCTGGGCCGCGGTGGCCGACGTCGAGGCGGAGCTCGCCCGGGCTCGGCGCGACGGCGATCTCGACCGGTTCCTCGGGCTGCTCGGCGACGAAGAGCTGTTCGTGCCGGTGCTCCGGGAAGACGCGGAAAAACTCGCGAGCGAACAGGGCTGGTCGTCGGCCAAGGCCTGCTGTCGCGAGCGTTCGCTGCGGTTGTTCACGCGCGGCGCCCTGCCCGACCTCGGTGCCCACGTGGTGTTCCTCAGCGGCGACCTCGACTGGGCCCTGCACGGGGTCGGCGCCGATGAGCAGGTGGTGTTCAATGCCGGCACCCTCGGCGAGTGGCGCGTGCCCGGTTCGGCCGTGGTGCCGTGGCTCGACGCGAACCCGCACCGCGTCACGGCGGTCGAGCAGCAGGTCGAACGGCTCAACACCGCTCGCTACGGGCACTTCGAGGGCCCGCTGGCCCACGCGCTCGCGTGCGGCGCGCACCAAGCGGTGCTCACCGCCGAGCCGTGGAACGTGCTCGATGCGCGCTACCACGACTACGTCGCCGAGGTCCGCGGCCTGCGCGACTGGTGGGGCGTGTCCGACGCGGCCGGCTGGCGCGCCGCGATGAACGACCTCGTCGGCCCCGGCTACACGCTCACGCCCGGCAACCTCGTCCTCGTGCTGCGCGCCCGCTACGGCGCGGGGCTCGATTCGTGGTCCTGGGCCGAGCTCGTGGCCGGCTGGTGCGCGGACAACGGCGCGCGGGACCAGGCGCCCGCGCTCACCGACGTCCTGCGGCGCGTCGTGCGGTACGAGCAGCGCTTCCGAGCCGACGGATTACTGCCACCCTCCGGCGTCGTCGGCACCACGATCGGGTGGGACGTCGCCCGTGCGGTGGCGATGGCGCGCTGGGGTTTGGCGGTGGGTCACTGCGATCCGCTCACGGCCGAGCTGATGGTGCTCGAGGCCGGCGCGGTGGCGCGTCGCTACCACGAGTCATGGGCCGAGCTGTCCGCGAGCTACGTCATGGGCCGGGCCCTCGCGCTGGACGAGGAGGAGTTCGGCGAGGAGTACACCTCGGCCGTGCGAGTCCATCACCTGCTGCTTCAAGATCCCGCCAGTCCTTGGCTGAACCTCGCGTTCGCCGCGGCGGAACCCACCATCCAATCCTGAACGGACGCTAACGGCGACACCGCTCACCACAATGAGTCACGTCCCCTTCGGCGCGTCGGCGCTCGTCCCACCCACAAATTTGTCACCATCAGCCACATGAAGCTCACCGGTCTGCTCGCGCGAAACCACGAAGCCCTCCCCGGCATCACCGGCGTCGCGCGGGTCGACCGCCGCACCCGGGAGCTGCTGCGTCGCGTCAGCGCCGGCGACGTGGCGGTGCTCGACCAGCTCGACCTCGACCGCGCGACGGCCGACGCGCTGGTGGAGGCCGAGGTCGCCGCCGTGGTGAACGCGTCGCCGTCGATCTCCGGCCGGTTCCCGAACCTGGGCCCGGAGATCCTGCTGGCCGCGGGCATCCCGCTCGTCGACTCGGTCGGCGGCGAGTTGCTGCGCACGGTCAAGGACGGCACGAAGCTCCGGGTGCACGAGGGCGTCGTCTACATCGGGGAGCGGCAGATCGCCTCAGGCGACGAGCAGACGCCCGAGAGCGTCGCCGACCAGATGATCGAGGCCAAGGCCGGGATGTCGACGCAGCTGGAGGCGTTCTCGGCCAACACCATCGAGTTCCTCCGCCGCGAGCGCACGCTGATCCTCGACGGGGTCGGCGTGCCCGAGCTGCGGCTGCCGATGCGCGACCGCCACGTGCTGGTGGTCGCGGGCGGCAACGGCCACGCAGAAGACCTCAAGCGGCTCAAGAAGTACATCGGGGAGCACCGGCCGGTGCTCGTCGGCGTCGACGCGGGGGCCGACACGCTGCGCGCGCAGGGCCACACGCCCGACGTGATCGTGGGCGACCCGACCGGCATCGGCACCGCGACCCTGCGCAGCGGCGCCGAGGTCGTGGTGCCCGCGCAGCCCGACGGCCACGCGCCCGGTGTCGAGCGCATCCAGGACCTGGGCATCGGCGCGGTCACGTTCCCCGCGTCGGGCAACTCCGAGGACCTCGCGCTGCTGCTGGCCGACGCCCACTGCGCGAGCCTCGTGGTCACCGTCGGGTTCCAGGCCACACTGCGGGAGTTCCTCGACCACGGCCGGTCGGGCTCGAACCCGTCGACGTTCCTCACCCGGCTCAAGCTGGGCACGAAGCTGGTCGACGGCAAGGCCGTCGCGACACTGCACCGCAGCCGGGTGTCCTTGGGCGCCGTCGCGCTGCTCGTCCTCGCCGCCGTCGTCGTGGTGGTCGCCGCGCTGCTGGTCTCCGACGTCGGCTCCGTCTACCTGGACTGGATCCAGCACACCTGGACCACGTTCACCACCTGGGTGAAGGGGCTCTTCACGTGATTTCCCTGCGGTACCACATCGTTTCCATCACGGCGTGCTTCCTCGCGCTGGCCGTCGGCGTGGTTCTGGGCTCCACCGCGCTCAACGGCTCGCTGCTCTCGGGCCTGTCGGACCAGAAGAAGGACCTCGGCACGCAGGTCTCCGACCTCGAGGCGCAGCGCAACGCGCTCAATGCGCGCCTGGCCGACTCCGACGCGTTCGCCGGGTCGATGGGCCCGAAGGTCGTGGCCGGCACGCTCGACAAGCGCACGGTGGTGCTCGTGACCACCGAAGACGCGCGCCCGGCCGACCGCGACGCGATCAAGCAGCTCGTGCAGCAGTCCGGCGCCTCGGTCACGGGGGAGCTGCAGCTCACGGACTCGTTCACGGATCCCGAGAAGGCCGACCAGCTGCGCGACGTCGTCACGCGCCTGCAGCCGGCCGGTTCGCAGTTCCCGACCGCGGGTGACTCCGGCACGCTCGCCGGCGCGCTGCTCGGTTCGGTGCTGCTGCTCGACAAGACCACGGCGAAGCCGCAGTCCACGGGCGACGAGCTGGCCGCTGCGCTTGGCGGCCTCACCGACGGCGGTTTCGTGAAGCCCAGCCAGGGCGTGCAGCCGGCGCAGCTGGCGATCGTGCTCACCGGGTCGCAGCAGACGGGCGAGGGCGCGGGCGACCGCGCGGCCACGATCGCGCGGTTCGCGACGCAGCTCGACCGCTCCGGCGCGGGCACGGTGCTCGCCGGTGATCCGGGTTCGGCCGACGGCTCCGGCCCGATCGGTGTGGTGCGCGCAGACACCTCCGCGACGTCCATCCTGTCCACTGTGGACAACGTCGACTCCGCCGCCGGCCGCGTGGCGACGCTGCTGGCCCTGCGCGAGCAGCTCGACGGCGGCTCCGGCCGCTACGGCACCGGCGGCAACGCCCAGGCCCCCGCGCCGGGCGTCGGGTCTTCGACCGGGAACTAGCACCACGCACGTCGGCGGCGGGCCGGGATCTCTTGGAGGGTGAGAGATCCGGACCCGCCGCCGATTTGCGCTCAGCAGGAGCCGTTGTCGGCCCAGACGCCCTGGCTGCCGCCGGGGGTGTCGCCCTGGGTCCACCACTTCGCGGTCCATTTGTGCCCGTTGTAGGCCACGACCGCGCCACCGCTGTAGGCCTGCGTGGCGCTCCACGCGGCCGGGCAGGAGCCCACCGGCGGCGTGGTCGTGCCGCCTTGCGAGCAGACGCCGTTGTCGGTCCACACGTTCTGGCTGCCGCCGGGGGTGTCACCCTGCGTCCACCACTTGGCCGTCCACTGGTGCCCGTTGTACGAGACGACCGCACCGCCGGTGTACGCCTGTGTCGCGCTCCACGCCGCCGCCGAGCACGAGCCGCCGCCCGGGGCGGTCGGGGTCGTGGGCGGAGACGTCGGAGTGGTCGGGGTCGTCGGCGTGGTGGGAGCCGTCGGGGTGGTGGGTGTGGTCGGCGGCGTGGTGCCGCAGCCGGCCGTAGAGCTCGCCAGCCCGTTGACGACGTCGTGGAACAGTGTCGCGTTGGGATCGAGGTCGTAGAGCGAGAACATCATCGCGCCGGCCAGGTCGTTGCAGTGGATGTAGTCGGTGCGGGCCTTGATGGACTGCGCCGACGAGCCGCCGTAGAAGTTCGTGCCGTCGTAGAACCACGCCGACTGCGTGGTCGGGTCGTAGAAGGTGTCCGCCGGGTTGTCGACGATTCCGCCCAGTTCCTTGTACATCGCGATGCCGGGCACGTTGCCGCTCAACGTCTTCCCGGCCGAGGGCCCGGACGCCGACTGGTACAGCCCGTGGTTGGAACCGGCGGGCACACCCGTCCAGCCACGGTAGTAGAACGGGATGCCGAGCGTGAGCTTGTTCGCCGGGAAGCCGCCGGGGATGCCGTACGCGGACGAGCCCTGGGTGTAGGCCTTGATCACCGAGTCGGTCGTGTACTTCTCGGTGCCGGGCGGGATCGTGCCCGAGGGGTCGTTAGGCGAACCGTAGAGCGGGTCCTGGAAGTTCGTCGGCCCGGTCGCGTCCCACGCGCCGTGCATGTCGTACGTCATCGCGTCGGCGAAGTCCATGTACTGGCCGATTTTGTCGGTCTGCAGCTTCGCGA
Organism: Amycolatopsis sp. NPDC051372; assembly: GCF_040682095.1. Taxonomy (NCBI): domain Bacteria; kingdom Bacillati; phylum Actinomycetota; class Actinomycetes; order Pseudonocardiales; family Pseudonocardiaceae; genus Amycolatopsis; species Amycolatopsis sp. NPDC051372. Next base: position 244,070 of record NZ_JBFBAF010000011.1, on the reverse strand, counting down.
TCTTGTCCTGCCCGCCCGGCAGCGCGGCGGAGACGGAGTAGTGCTTGCCGCCCAATGCGTCGAGCTCGGTGCGGAACTCCCTGAGCAGCGCGGTGAAGTTCGCCGTGTCGTTCGCGCTCACGTGGTTGCCGAGGTGGCCCGTGTTCGACCCGGGGTACTCCCAGTCGATGTCGAAGCCGTCGAAGATGCCGGCCGCGGTGCCGGGGCCGCCGTAGCCGCCCTGCGAGGGGAGGTTGCCCTTAATGAACATGTCGATGCACGAGCTCACGAACTTCTTGCGCGACGCGTCGGTGGCCGCCACGTCGGAGAAGTACTTCGAGTACGTCCAGCCGCCGAGCGAGAGCACCACCTTGAGGTTCGGGTGGCGCGCTTTGAGCTCCTGCAGCTGGTGGAAGTTGCCGACGATCGGCATGCCGAACGCGTCGGCCGTGCCGTCGACACTGATGTCCGAGCCGAAGGACTTCTGGTAGTCGGCGAAGGCGTCGCCCGCTCCGTCGCCCGCGTTCGGGTTGTTCTCGCCGGCGGGGTCGGGGTCACTCGCCTTCGTGGCCTCGAAGCAGGTGAGGTTCGTCGGGTCGATGTTCTCGAAGTCGTAGATCAGGTAGTCGAGGTTGCCCGCGAGCGCGTCGACGTTCTTGGGGTAGTAGGCGTTCTGGTAGATGCTCCACTGGTCGTAGTAGGCGACGCGCAGGCCGCCCGACGAGGCGGCTTGTGCACTCGCGGCCGGGACCACGCCCGCGCCTTCCGCCGGCGGGCCGGCCAGCGTCGTGAGCCCGCCGACGACCACGGCCGCCGCGGCGGCCGAGAGCCACGCGGCTCTTCTGGATACCTTGTGCTGCATGTGTTCTCCCTCGCGCAGGCGAACGGTCCTCCGCGCCCGGGGGAGCGCGGAGGACCGACGCGACGTGTGGATCACTGCCTGAGCGGTACCGGCCCGTTGCAGAGAATGTGAACCAGTGCACAGGGAGAGTCAATACTTTGGACTAGACCAATTTCGAGGCCAGGGGCGCTATCGGGTGTTTCGTCCGGAAAAGCCCACCGAAGGTCGGCCCGTCACTTGAGCGGCGGGTCGAGCGGGAAGCACGTGACGCGCACCGGCCACGTGTCCCCACCGGCCGGCAGCGGCATCAGCTTGAGCGCCTTCGCCGCGTCGGTGTCGTGAGCCTCCTCGGCTGCCGCGTGGAAGATGTCCGCGGCGATCGACTGGTCCAGCGGGGCGATCTGCGGGTACGGCCACGACGGCACACCGTGCAGCGCCGCCGGGATGAGCCGGTCGACGACCTTGCGCAGCGTCACGCCGTTGTCCGCGTGGTAGCCCCACACGTCGACCCCAAGGGTGCGCCCGACCTCGGCCATCCGCCCCCACGCCGTGAGGTTGAAGTTCACGTAGTGCCACGAGATCGTGCGCGTGAGCTCGAGCGGCTGGTTGCCGTCGGCGTCGAACTGCACCGGGAACCGCTTGTGCAGCGCGTCGGTCACGATCTTGCGCGCCTGGTCCGTCTTGCCGAGGTAGGCGGCGATGGTGGCGTTCTGCATGTCGAGGAACGTGCCGTGGTTGTTGGTCGCGGCCAGCTCCAGCTTCGCCTGCGGGCTGGTCTGCATCCAAGTGAGGTACTGGCCGAGCCACGCGCGGATCGCCGAGCGGTCGTGGCCGGTCCAGCCGGGCGCGCCGGAGTCGAGCAGGGCGAACGCGTCGAGCAGCTGGCTGAACGACTGCGTGGAGTCGATGATCCCCGTGCCGCTGATCGTGTTCTTGCATGGCACGATCTGTGAGTAGGTCATGTTCGGGTTCATCCGCGTCGCCGGGTCGAGGAACCACGTGCGGATGTCGAGGGCGGCGCGCTGGGCGTACTTCGCGTCGCCGGTGTAGTACCAGGCCGTGCTGAGGTAGTAGATCGCGTCCCACGCCACCATGCGGTAGGTGTGGTCGGTGATCGCGTCGGCCTCGGGGTTGCGCTCGCCGTCGCGGTTCACGTACGGGCAGCCCTGCGGGTTGTCCGGTGTTTTCGGCTGACTGGCCCACTGGTAGGGCGCCTGGCTCTGGTAGTCGTGCTTGTCTCCGCTCGGCGGGGTGGTGGGCTTGTCCATGACCGACCACGGACCGGCGGTCAGCGCCTCGTCGGCCTTGCCCAGCAAGGTCTTCAGCGCGGCTTTTTGCGCCGCGGTGGCGTGCCCGTGGGTCAGCGCCGTGCGGATCTGCGCGAGCTTCTTGCCGTCGGTGACCACGGTGTGCGGCGCCGGCGCGGCGGTGGCCGTGCCGCTCAGCGGGACCACCGCCAGCACCGCCGTGAGCACGGTCGCGCCGAGCACGCGTAACTGCCTTCGCACTGTTTCGCCCTTCGTTTTCCCGGGGACGCCAAGGATCCCCACGGCGACCGGGCGGCGGTGCGGTCGTGGCGCCGGGAATTCTGCTGGGCCGCGCGAGGCGGTGTCAATCCGGCAGACGCGCGTCAGAAGCCGATCGCTTCGCGCAGCAGCAGCACGGTGGCGCGGCCGGGCAAGGGCTCGGCGTTGAGGACCAGCAGCCGGTTGACCGCGCTGGGCCAGCCGTAGGCCGCCTGCGCGCGGGCGCTTTCCAAGGGCAGGCAATGGTCTTCGACGCGGCGCAGCGCAGCGTCGAGGTCCGGCACGATCTTCTGCGCGCCGACGACCCAGATCGCGTGGGCGGCGCCGCCTGCGGACGCAGGCAGCTGGCTGCCGCTGCCCGAGGCGATCACGAGCGAGCCGGTCTCGGTGACCGCGTGGACGCTGCCGATGACGAAGTCCGGGCTCGCGCGCAGGCGCCGGATGTCGTCGGCGTCGGTGACGCGATCCATCGCGAGGGTGCGCGGCCGGATCGCCTCGTACCGCCCACCGGTGTTGAGGTCGTCGTCGAGGCCGGACAAGCGCAGCGTTTCGCTGGCGGCGGTGAGGACACTGGCGCCTTGCGGAATCAGATCGGTCGCGCGGGTGCGCGCCGCGGCGACGTCGTCGAGGATCTCGACGGCGAACCCGCGGGCCGTGAGCGCGGTGGCGGTGCGGTGCAGGGTCTGCTCGGAAGCGGGGGCGGTGAAGGTCGGAGCGGTCATGGGGAGTCTCCCGATCGTGGTGGCCAGTCTCGGTTCTCCGACAACTCACGCCCCCGAAGTGTGAGGCGCTCACACTTCGAGGTGCTGTTCTGTCGTACTACTGAGGACAGCCGAGACCGAGGGAGCCGCCGGCGCGATGACCACCCCATCCGATCCCGAGCCGGGCCTGAGCGCGATCATGAGCGAGCGCCGGCACCTGATCAACCTCGCCTATCGCCTGCTCGGCTCGCTGGCCGAGGCCGAGGACGCCGTGCAGGAGACCTACGCCCGCTGGTACGCGCTGTCGCGGGAGCAGCAGGACGCCGTCGAGTCTCCCGGCGCGTGGCTGACGACGGTCGCCAGCCGCATCTGCCTCAACCTGCTCGGCTCGGCGCGGGTCCGGCGCGAGACGTACGTGGGGGAGTGGATCCCCGAGCCGCTGCCCGGTGAGCAGGCGGACCCGGCCGACCGCGTGACGCTGGACGAGTCGGTGGGCATGGCCTTCCTCGTGGTGCTCGAGGCCATGACCCCGGCCGAACGCGTGGCGTTCATCCTGCACGACGTGTTCCGCTACTCGTTTCCCGAAGTCGCCGAAATCGTCGGCCGCAGCCCGGCGGCGTGCCGGCAGCTCGCGACCTCGGCCCGGCGGCGGATCCGCGACGGGCACGCCCCCGCGGGTCCGGCGGCCGCGCACGCCGCTGTCGTCCGGGACTTCAAACGGGCGTGGGAAACCCAGGACATCACCGCGCTGATCGGCCTGCTCGCCCCCGACGCCACGGCGATCGCGGACGGCGGCGGCCGCGCTCCGACGTTCCTGGAACCCATCGAGGGCGGCGAGCGGATCGCCCGGGCCTGGGTCGAGCTCGCCCAGCGGGCGCTCGGCACCGTGACGCTGCTCGAACGCACGGTCAACGGTCAGCCGGGCCTGGTGGCCCAGCGCGCCGGCGTGGTCGAGACGGTGTACGCGTTCGCCCTGGCCGCAGGGCGGATCAAGCACATCTGGGTGGTCCGCAACCCCGAGAAACTCCGGCCCTGGAAGACGGACTGAGGCTCGGCCGAGAGCCGGGAGTGTTTCAGCGCTTCTCCCAGACCGACACGTGTTTGGTGCTGCCGGCCGTGAGCTCCGAACGATCCCAGTCCGCCCAGCGGTACTTCGGTCTCATCCCGGCGATGCGGGCCATGAGATCCAGCTCGGCCGGCCAGGCGTACCGGAAAGGGATGCGGCGAAACCGCCCCGTTCCGTCCGGTGACACGGTGAGGTGGTTCGAGGTGAACTCCTGGGTCACGACGTCGTACTGGTCGAACCCCACGTAGCCGGCGCCTTCGTGGTCGAGCGCCACCGCGAACGGGACGGTGTCCTGCCCGGGCGGCAGGCGGCGCAGATCCGGCAGACCCACCTCGACGAGGAACAGCCCGCCCGGCCGCAGATGCGCGGCCGCGTTGCGGAACACGGCGACCTGCGCGTCCTGTGTGGTCACGTTGGCGATCGTGTTGAACACCAGGAAGACCAACGAGAACTCACCGGCCACCCGCGCCGACGTCATGTCGCCGATCGTGACGGCGACCGCGTCGCCGCCCGGCTTGCTCGCGATCCGCGCCGCCATGGCCCGGCTCAGCTCGATGCCGCTCACCCGCACGCCGCGCGCGGCCAGCGGGGCGGCGATGCGCCCGGTCCCGACGGCGAATTCGAGCACGGGGCCGTCGGCCAGCTCTTCGAGGACATCCACCGCGGGCGTCACCACTTCAAGCGAGTTCGCGCCACCCGGATCGTCGTACCCCGCGGCCACACTCTCCGGGAACCAGCCGTCGGCCGGATCGTCTCGATCGCCCATGGCCGTCGGACGCTACGCCCGCCCTCGCCCGCTCCGCACTCCCTTTTCGGGACTCAGGTGCGCAGGGTCTCAGTGGTATGTACCACTGCGGTACGGCCGGGATCCCGGTCCGTCGACGGACGTGATCTTCGCTACGCCCGTTTTCCAGCGGTAAAGCGGGTTCTCAGCCACTTCATGGCTGCTTCACAGGCAGTGCGGCAAATGTGGTCGCATGATCCACTCCGCACCCGGGCGCCCGGCCGCACGATGACCACGACCGAGATCGCCCCCGCCTCCGCGGCGGCCCCGGCGCGGGCGGCCCACCTGTACCAGCTCGACCTGTATCGCGTGATCACCTTCGCACTGGTGATCTTCATGCACGTGCTGGGGGCCACGACCTTCCCGCAGGACGTCGGGTCCGACGCGCTCGAGATGCCGCTGCACCTCACCCGCGAGGCGTTCTTCGCGCTGACGACGTTCGTGCTCGTGTTCTCCTACCGCTCGCGCCCGCCTCGGCCGATGGCGTTCTGGCGCCGGCGGGTGCCGCTGGTCGCGGTGCCGTACGTGGTCTGGTCAGTGCTCTACTGGGGCTATTCGCTGGTCACCGCGGAGCAGCCCGTCGGCTCCGTCGCCGCGGCCCTGCGCGCGCTCGGGATCGAGATCGCCGACGGGACAGCGTGGTACCACCTGTACTTCCTGCTCGTGACGCTGCAGGTGTACCTGCTGTTCCCCGTGCTGATGAGGCTGGTGCGCACGCTTGAGCGCAGGCCGTGGGTCGTGCTGGGGATCTCCGGCGCGGTGCAGATCGCCGTCACGTGTTTCCTGAGCTACCCGCCCGAAGGCGTGGAGTACTCGACTGTGAGCCGGTTCTTCACGACGCTGCTGCCGTACCAGTTCTATTCGGTCCTCGGCGCCGTCGCAGCCGTGCACTTCGAGGCCGTGCAGGTGTGGGTGCGGCGGCACCGGTGGTTCGTGGCCGGTGGTTTGGTGGTCACTCTCGCCGTGGCCGAGACGGGCTACTTCGTCAGTGTCCACAACGGACTGTGGCCGGAGCTGGCGAGCGACGCGTTCCGGCCCTACCTCGTGCCGTGGTGCGTCGCGGCCATCGCGGGCCTGCTCCTCGCGGGCACGCGCTGGGCGGAGGCGGGCCGGCCCGGTGGCCGGGTGGTGTCGTGGGCGGTCGACCGGTCGTTCGCGATCTTCCTCACCCATCCCCTCGCCCTGGCGTTGCTGAGCCCCCTGATCGCGTTCGTCGGCGACGGTGTGGGGGCACCGTGGACGACCGTGGTCGTCTACCCGGCCACGGTGGCGCTGACGCTGGTCCTCGTCGAGGTGCTGCGGCGGCTGCCGTGGAGCAAAGCGCTGACGGGCCGGCCGCGCCTGGAGCTCAAGCGGGCGGCTCCCGCACTCCGGCTGACCGCTTGAGGTAACCCTAACTTTTGGCCGGGAGGCGACTACTGGCCTGAGCCGAGCATCCCGGTCCACGTCTCGACGAACGCCGGGAACGTCTTCCCCACCGTGGCGGGGTTTTCGACACGGATGCCGGGCACGCGCAGGCCCAGCACGGCCGCGGCCATGACGAGGCGGTGGTCGTCGTAGGTGTGGAAGACGCCGCCGTGCAGCGGGGCCGGCGTGATGCGCAGGCCGTCATCGGTTTCGGACACGTCGCCGCCCAGCGCCGACAGCTCCGTGGCCAGTGCCGTGATCCGGTCGGTCTCGTGGCCACGCAGGTGCGCGACGCCGCTGATCACCGACGGGCCGTCGGCGAAGCACAGCAGCGCGGCAACCACCGGGGTCAGCTCGCCGACCTCGTGCAGGTCGAGCTCGACACCCGGGATGTGCGAGCCGCCGGTGACGGCGAGGCCGCCGTCCTCGAGCCGGACCGACGCGCCGAGCGCCGGCAGGAAGCCGCGCAGCCAGTCTCCCGGCTGGGTCGTGGTGCTCGGCCAGCCCGCGACGCGCACGGTGCCGCCCGCGGCCACGGCGGCGGTCACGAACGGCGCGGCAGTGGACAGGTCCGGCTCGACGACGTACTCGGGGCACGACAGCTTCTTCGGTGCAACGTGGAACTCCGCGCCTTCGCGCTCCACGGTGGCGCCGAAGCGGTGCAGCATGTCGAGCGTCATGGCGATGTGCGGCTCGCTCGGCGGCGCGTCGCCGACCAGGCGCACGGTCACGCCGCGGTCGAAGGACGGACCGGCCAGCAGCAACGCCGAAAGGAACTGGCTCGACGCCGACGAGTCGAGGTCGACCGTGCCGCCGCGGACCCCGCCGTCGCCGTGGACGGTGAAGGGCGGGGCACCGCGGTCGTCGTCGTCGATACGCACGCCGAGGCGGCGCAGCGCGGCCAGCAGCGGGCCGATCGGGCGGCGGCGGATGGCCTCGTCGCCGTTGAAGAGCACGGGGGAGTCGCCGAGCGCGGCGAGCGCGGGCGTGAAGCGGGCGACGGTGCCGGCGTTGCCGAGCGTGACCTCGACCGGCTCGCCGTGGCTGCTGCCGCCTGCGCCCAGGGGGTGGACGAGGAAGCCGTCAGCGGTCTCCTCCGACCGGGCGCCCAGTGAGGCCAGCGCGCCGAGCATGAGCCGCGTGTCGCGCGAGTCGAGCGGCACGCGCACCCGCGTGGGCGCGCCCGCGAGGGCGGCCAGCACGTAGGCGCGGTTCGTGATCGACTTCGAGCCCGGGACGCGCACCCGCGCGTCGAGTGCCGCCGCCGCGACCGGTGCGGCCCAGTGGTCGGCGTGGTCGTCCTTGTGCGCATCCGTCACGCACCGAAGCCTAGCGTGGCGGTCTCCGTCAACGCCGCCGCGCCGGAAACGGGCGCGAACGAGCGGATCGGCGTGCGTGCGATATGCTGGCGGCCCGTGGGACATCAGTCGCGGGCTACCAAGTTTGTCTTTGTCACCGGAGGCGTCGCCTCCTCTCTGGGTAAGGGATTGACGGCCTCGAGCCTCGGCCAGCTCCTTACCGCACGCGGGCTTCGCGTCACGATGCAGAAGCTCGACCCCTATCTCAACGTCGACCCTGGGACGATGAACCCGTTCCAGCACGGTGAGGTGTTCGTCACCGACGACGGTGCGGAGACGGACCTCGACATCGGGCACTACGAGCGGTTCCTCGACCGGGACCTCGACGGCAAGGCCAACGTCACGACCGGCCAGGTCTACTCGGAGGTCATCGCCAAGGAACGCCGCGGCGAGTACCTCGGCGACACGGTGCAGGTCATCCCGCACATCACGGACGAGATCAAGTCGCGCATCACCGCCGCGGCCGGTCCGGACGAGCACGGGAACACCCCGGACGTGGTCATCACCGAGGTCGGCGGCACGGTCGGCGACATCGAGTCGCTGCCGTTCCTCGAGGCGTGCCGCCAGGTGCGCCACGACGTCGGGCGGGACCACTGCTTCTTCCTGCACGTGTCGCTCGTGCCCTACCTCGCGCCGTCGGGTGAGCTCAAGACCAAGCCGACCCAGCACTCCGTTGCCGCGCTGCGCAACATCGGCATCCAGCCCGACGCGCTGGTCTGCCGGGCCGATCGGGAGATCCCCGAGGACCTCAAGCGCAAGATCGGCCTGATGTGCGACGTCGACTCGGAGGCGGTCATCGCCTGCCCGGACGCGCGCTCGATCTACGACATCCCCAAGGTGCTGCACGGCGAGGCGCTCGACGCCTACGTGGTGCGCCGCCTGGGGCTGCCGTTCCGCGACGTCGACTGGACGGTGTGGGGTGACCTGCTCAACCGGGTGCACAACCCGAGCGAGACGGTGCGGATCGCCGTGGTGGGCAAGTACATCGACCTGCCCGACGCGTACCTGTCGGTCACCGAGGCCCTGCGCGCGGGCGGGTTCGCCCACCGCGCCAAGGTCGAAATCGTGTGGGTCGCCTCGGACGACGCGCAGACCGCGTCGGGCGCCGCCTCGGTGCTGTCCGATGTGGACGGTGTGCTGATCCCCGGCGGGTTCGGCATCCGCGGCATCGAGGGCAAGGTCGGCGCCATCGAGTACGCGCGCACGCGCGGCGTGCCACTGCTCGGGCTGTGCCTCGGCCTGCAGTGCATGGTCATCGAGGGCGCGCGGCACCTGGCGGGCATCGCGGACGCCAACTCGGCGGAGTTCGACGAGGACACCGAGCACGCGGTGATCTCGACGATGGCCGACCAGCGTGACGTGGTCGCGGGCGAGCGGGACATGGGCGGCACGATGCGCCTGGGCGCGTACCCGGCGAAGCTCAAGCCGGGCTCGCAGGTCGCGAAGGCGTACGGCAGCACCGAGGTCTCCGAACGCCACCGCCACCGCTACGAGGTCAACAACGCCTACCGCAAGCAGCTCTCCGACGCCGGGCTCGTGTTCTCCGGCACCTCGCCCGACGACCGCCTGGTCGAGTTCGTGGAGCTGCCGGCCGACGTGCACCCGTTCTTCGTCGGCACGCAGGCGCACCCGGAGCTCAAGAGCCGCCCGACGCGGCCGCACCCGCTCTTCAGCGCGTTCGTGAAGGCCGTGGTGGACCGCAAGGTCGCCGAGCGGCTGCCGGTGGAGCTCGCCGAGGCACCCGTGGCGGCCCGGTGACCGAGCCCGGCACGCACGAGTTCACGGTCGCCGGCACCCGGGTCGTCCACCTCGGACGCGTCGTGGGCCTGCGGGTCGACGACGTGGTGATGCCCGGCGGCGGGACGGCGAAGCGCGAGGTCGTGGAGCACCTCGGTGCCGTCGCGATCCTCACGCTCGACGCCGAGGACGCGGTGACGATGGTCCACCAGTACCGGCACCCGCTCGGGCACCGGCTGTGGGAGCTGCCGGCGGGACTGATCGACAAGCCGGGGGAGGACCCCGTCGACGCGGCGAAGCGCGAGCTCGTGGAAGAGGTCGGGCTGGCGGCGGACGAGTGGTCGACGCTCGTGGACGTTGCCGCCTCGCCCGGGTTCACCGACGAGGTGGTGCGCGTGTTCCTCGCCCGCGGCCTGTCCGAAGTGGACCGCGAGGTGCTCGGCGAGGAGGAGGCCGACCTCGTGGTGAAGAAGTTCCCGCTCGCCGAAGCCGTCGCCATGGCGCTCTCGGGTGAGCTGGTGAACGGCGCGACCGTCTCGGGTGTGCTGGCCGCCCACGCGGTGGTCACCGGCGCGGCGAAGGCCCGCCCGGCCGACGCGCCGTGGCGGGACCGGCCCACCCGTTTTGCCCGGCGCCGAGCCGAAGGCTGATCTGCCCGTCCGTGCCCGCCGCGCGTCGGCGGGCACGGACGGCCCGGCGGCCTAGAGTGTGACCCCGTGACGGGCACGGGCAGGACGGCGGTGGGGGACGTGATCGCCGCGTACCTGGACCACCTCGTGGTCGAGCGCGGCACCGCCCGCAACACGCTCGACAGCTACGCCCGCGACCTGCGCCGCTACGCCGCGCACCTCGCCGCCGCGGACATCACGCGGTTCCCGGATGTCACGCCGGCGCACGTCACGTCGTTCGGCGCGGCCCTGCGCGAAGGCGACGACGCGCACCGGCCGCTCGCCGCGTCCTCGGCCGCGCGTGCGCTGGTCGCCGTGCGCGGGCTCCACAAGTTCGCCCACGCCGACGGCATCACCGAGCACGACCCCGCGCGCGAGGTCCGCCCGCCCGCGCCGGCGAAGCGGCTGCCCAAGGCGCTGCCCGTGACCGACGTCCTCAAGCTGCTCGAGACCCCGCCGCCGGACGGCGAGCGTGCGCTGCGCGACCGGGCGCTGCTCGAACTGCTCTATTCCACCGGCGCCCGGATCTCCGAAGCCGTCGGGCTCGACGTGGACGACGTCGACGACACCGACCGCACCGTGCTGCTCGATGGCAAGGGCGGCAAACAACGGCTCGTCCCGATCGGCCGGCCCGCGGTCGAGGCGCTCCACGCCTACCTCGTGCGGGCGCGCCCGGCGCTCGCGGCGCACGGGCGCGGCACGTCCGCGATGTTCCTCAACGCCCGCGGCAGCAGGCTGTCCCGCCAGAGCGCGTGGCAGGTCCTCAAGGACACCGCCGAACGCGCGGGGATCATCGCCGACGTCTCGCCGCACACCCTGCGCCACTCGTTCGCCACGCACCTGCTCGAAGGCGGTGCCGACGTGCGCGTGGTGCAGGAGCTGCTGGGCCACGCCTCGGTGACGACGACGCAGGTCTACACGCTCGTCACGGTCAACACGCTGCGCGAGGTCTACGCCACGGCGCACCCGCGCGCGCTGGGCTGAACCGGCCTCAGGGCATCAGCCACCAGTGGTGACTTCGCGCGCCCGGCCCGGCGCGGCGCTTTGCCGGGGCTCCGACTCCGCGCATAGGCTGCCCGGGACGCCGAAACAAGGAGCTTTCCCGCCATGTCGACACCGAACCAGCCGGAGCGCCCGGCCGCGTCCGCCGGTTCGGCCGCGGCGAGCCTCTCCCAAGCGCGAATCGCCACCCCCGCCAACCACGACGGGGACGAGCCGTCCGAAGGCCCGCGCCTGAGCCGCGCCGAGAGAGCCCGGTTGCGTGCGAAGGAGCGCGAAGAGAGCGGTATCGGTCCCACGGGCCGGCCGCTGCGCGAGATCCCCGAACCCGCGCCGCTCGACCACCACGGTCCGGCCAAGGTGCTCGCGATGTGCAACCAGAAGGGCGGCGTCGGCAAGACCACGTCGACCATCAACCTGGGTGCGGCGCTCGCCGAGTGCGGGCGCCGCGTGCTGCTCGTGGACTTCGACCCGCAGGGCGCCCTGTCGGTGGGTCTCGGCATCCAGCCGCACGAGCTGGACCAGACGGTCTACAACGTCATCATGGAGCGCTCCGTCGGCATCGAGGACGTGCTCCGCAAAACCCGCGTCGACGGCGTTGACCTGCTGCCGAGCAACATCGACCTGTCCGCGGCGGAGGTCCAGCTCGTCGCAGAGGTAGGGCGCGAACACACGTTGTTACGGGTCCTTCGACCGGTCATGAACGACTACGACTATGTTCTTGTCGACTGCCAGCCCTCGCTCGGCCTGTTGACGGTGAACGCATTGACCGCTGCGGACGGTGTGATCATCCCCTTGGAGTGCGAGTTCTTCAGTCTGCGAGGCGTCGCGCTCCTGATCGACACGATCGAGAAGGTGCAGGAACGCCTCAACCCCAAACTGGACATCACGGGGATTCTCGCCACGATGTACGACCCGAGAACCCTGCACTCGAAGGAGGTCATGGCTCGCGTGGTGGAGGCATTCGGCGACATCGTGTTCGACACGGTGATCAACCGCACTGTGCGGTTCCCCGAGACGACAGTCGCGGGCGAGCCGATCACGACCTGGGCCCCCAAATCGGCCGGCGCGGCCGCCTATCGCGCGCTGGCTCGCGAGGTGATCGCTCGGTGAGCAGGCGCGCTTCCCTGCCCGGAGCGTCGGAACTCTTCCGCCTCACCTCCAGCCCTGTCAGCCCGGCACTCGACCGCCCGGCGGCGCCCGCACCGGCCGAACCGCTCCCCAGAAAGAGCGCGGACTCCGACCAGCTCAGCCGCGCCGCGGCGCGTAGCGGCTCCGGCCGCACGAAGCACGACGCGAAGATCACCGTGTACGTCTCGGGCGACGAGCTGCTCGCGATGGAGCAGACCCGGCTGAACCTGCGGGCCAAGCACAACCTCGTGGTCGACCGCGGCCGCCTGGTGCGCGAGGCCGTGGCCGTGCTGATCGCGGACTTCGACCAGCGCGGCGAAGATTCGGTGCTGGTCCAGCGATTGCAGGCGATGGAAGAAGAAGGCGGAACCGAGGGCTGATGGACGAACCGGCATCGGCCGAGCAGCCGGAGCCGGACGCCGCGGCCCCGGGTACCGAGACGCCGATCCAGCAGGAAACCCCCAGCCCGGACGAGACTCCGAGCCAGGACGAGACGGTGGGCCAGGGCGGATCTGCGACCCCGGAGGAAACGCCGGGCCAGGAGGAGAAGCCCGTCGAGCACGAGACCGTGCACGGCGGGACGATCCCGGAAGGCTACGCCGAGGAGCTCAGCACCTCGAAGTTCAAGGTGCGCCTGAAGAACTTCGAGGGGCCGTTCGACCTGCTGCTGCAGCTGATCTCGCAGCACCAGCTCGACGTCACCGAGGTCGCGCTGCACACGGTCACCGACGACTTCATCGCCTACACGCGCGCGCTCGGGTCCGACTGGAACCTCGACGAGACCACGGAGTTCCTGGTCATCGCCGCGACCCTGCTGGACCTCAAGGCCGCGCGGCTGCTGCCCTCGGCGGAAGTGGAGAACGAGGACGACCTCGCGCTCCTGGAGGCCCGCGACCTGCTCTTCGCGCGCGTGCTGCAGTACCGCGCGTACAAGCAGGTGGCGGCGCTGTTCGGCGAGCTGGAGCAAGGCGCCCTGCGGCGCTACCCGCGCTCGGTGGCGCTGGAGGAGCGTTATGTCGGGCTGCTGCCTGAGGTGATGCTCGGCGTGACCCCGCAGAAGTTCGCGGACATCGCCGTTGCGGTCTTCAAACCGAAGCCGCCGCCGACGGTGTCGCTCGCGCACCTGCACATGGGCCGCGTGTCCGTGCGCGAGCACGCGGCGCTGCTGCGGCTGAAGCTCGCGGAGGCGGGACAGGCCACGTTCAAGGAGCTCGTGGAGGACTGCGAGCACACCGTGGAGATCGTCGCGCGGTTCCTCGCGCTGCTGGAGCTGTACCGCGAGTCGACGGTGCAGTTCGAGCAGCTCGAGGCGCTCGCCGAGCTCCACGTGCGCTGGACCGGCGGCAGCGTCGCGGAGGCCTCGGCCGCCGCGGCCCACGACCGCGCGGCGGCCGACGAAGAGGAGTACGGGTGAGCACCGAAGACGACCGCGCCGCGACGCCGGCCGTGGAAGCGATCGACCTCGACGAGGTCGTGCCGCCGAACGCGTCGGTGCCCGAGCCGCCCGAACCCGGTGTCGCGCCGGAAGGTTCTCCGCAGGAGGACGTTGTCGAGACTTCACCCGGCACGACCGGCGAACGGGCCGAAGGCGACAGCGCGCCCGAAGAGGCCGAGGCGGACGCGGACGCGACTGAGCCCGGGGCGACCGAGGCCCCGGCGGAACCCGAGCTGGAATCTGAGGCCGTCGAGGCGAGCGAGGTTCGGGCGGGCACCGAGGCCGAAGCCGCGGAGGCGGGCGAGGCACACCCGGAGCCCGAGTCCGCCGAGCCGAGCATCGAGCCTGGAACCGAGTCCGACGCCGAGAGCCCCGAAGCCGAATCGCGCGAGGGTGAGCCGGTGGAGGCCGCCGACGGCCACAACACGCCGGAGGAAGCCGACGCAACCGCGGACGCGGACGAGGGCGGCGTGCCAGAGCCGGAGCCGGAGTCCGAGGCGGCCGCGGTTCAGGCGGAAGCCGAGCCGGAACCTGAGTCCGCGGAGGCGACCGAGGTTCCGGCCGGCACCGAGCCGGAAGCCGCGCAGGCGAGCGAGTCGCACGCGGAGGCCGAGCCCCCCGAGCCGGAAACCGACTCCGCGAGCCCCGACGCCGAACCGGGCGAAGGCGAGCCCGCCGAGGCGGAAGCCGAAGCCGGGCCGGACGCGGACGAAGGTGTCGAGCCGGTCAGCGACCTGCCCGACGTGACGTCCGACGAGGCGCTGGAGGCCGCTCTCGAGGCGCTGCTGCTCGTCGTCGACTCGCCGGCGGGCGAGCAGATGCTGGCCGAGACCGTGGCGCAGCCGGTGGCGCGGGTCACCGTCGCGCTGCGGACGATGGCGCAGCGGCTCACCGAGCGGGGCAGCGGGATCGACCTGCGGCGCGTCGGCGAAGGGTGGCGGTTCTACACTAGGGACACGTACGCCCCGTTCGTGGAGAAGCTCCTGCTCGACGGCCAGCGGTCGAAGCTGACCCGGGCCGCGCTGGAGAGCCTCGCCGTGATCGCGTACCGGCAGCCGGTGACCAGGGCCAGGGTCGCCGCGGTGCGCGGGGTCAACGTCGACGGCGTGATCCGCACCCTGCTGGCCCGCGGCCTCATCGAAGAGATGGGCACCGACCCCGAGACGACGGGCACGCTGTACGTGACGACCGAGCTGTTCCTGGAGCGACTGGGGCTGTCGTCGCTGAACGACCTGCCCCCGATCGCTCCGCTGCTACCCGAAGTGGACACCATCGATGACATCTGACCAGCACCCTGACGGCGTCCGGCTGCAGAAGGTCCTCTCCCAGGCCGGGATCGCCTCGCGGCGCGCGGCCGAGGACCTGATCGTGGAGGGCCGGGTGGAGGTGGACGGCCAGATCGTCACCGAGCTGGGCCGCCGCGTCGACCCGGTCGAGGCCGTGATCCATGTCGACGGCACGCGCGTGAACCTGCGCGACGACCTCGTCTACCTCGCCTTCAACAAGCCCAAGGGCGTGCACTCGACGATGTCGGACGACCGCGGCCGCCCGTGCGTCGGCGACTACCTGCGCGGCCGCTGGGAGGAGACCCCAGGCGTCGTGCACGTGGGCCGGCTCGACGAGAACACCGAGGGCCTGCTGCTGCTCACCAACGACGGCGACCTCGGCCACCGGCTGATGCACCCGTCGTACAACGTGCTCAAGACCTACTTCGCCGAGGTCGAGGGTCTCGTGCCGCGCGGGCTCGGCAAGGAGCTGCGCGCCGGCTGGGAGCTGCCCGACGGCATCGTGAAGGTCGACCAGTTCCGCGTGAAGGACATGCACTCCGGCCGGAGCATGATCGAGCTCGTGATCCACGAGGGCAAAAAGCACATCGTGCGCCGCCTGATGGCCTCGACCGGGCACCCCGTGCGCAAGCTCGTGCGCACCGCGGTCGGCGACGTGCAGCTGGGCGCCCAGCGTCCCGGCACGATCCGGCGCCTCAACCGCGGTGAGGTCGGCTCGCTGTACCGCAACGTGGAGCTGTGACGCTCACGAAGCTCTGAGCCGTTCGGGGGTTTCCCTCTCCGGTCCCCACTTTCCGCCCTGGTGCACCGCGTCCGCGTCCTCCTAGCTTGATCGAGATCGGCGAGACGGCTGGAGGGGACGCAGGATGCGGGTGTTCAGAGGGCTGTGCGCGGCGGTGGTCGTGGCCGCGGGGCTCGTGGTTCCGGTGCAGGCGGCGTCGGCGGCGCAACGACCCGCCGTCGGCTCCGAACCCGTGTACGACTTCGCCGGTGCGATCCGCGAAACGGTGTGGGTCGACGTCGGGCGCGACGGGGACGGCGACGGCAAACCCGACCGCGTGGCCGCCGACATCGTGCGGCCGGCCGAGCCCGCGGCGCAGGGGCGCAAGATCCCTGTGATCATGGACGCGAGCCCGTACTACTCCTCGCTCGGGCGCGGTAACGAGAGCGAGTTCAAGACCTACGACCAGCAGGGCCGTCCGGTCGGCTTCCCGCTGTACTACGACAATTACTTCGTGCCGCGCGGCTACGCGGTCGTGCTCGTGGACCTGGCCGGCACCAACCGGTCGACCGGCTGCGTCGACGTCGGTGGTGCTTCCGACGTGCAGTCGGCGAAAAAGGTCGTCGACTGGCTCAACGGGCGCGCCACCGGCTACAGCGCGAAGTCCGGCGGCAGCAAGGTCGCGGCGAGCTGGAGCGACGGCGGCGTCGGGATGATCGGCAAGTCCTACGACGGCACGATCGCCAACGGCGTGGCCGCCACGGGTGTCGCCGGGCTGAAGACGATCGTCCCGATCTCCGCGATCAGCTCCTGGTACGACTACTACCGCTCCGACGGCGCGTCGTTCGGCTTCGACCCGGACGGGCTCGCGGAGACCGTCGAGACGCGCAACGGCGGCCAGGACTGCTCGGCGCAGAACACGAAGCTCGCCAAGGGCGCCACCGCCAACGGCGACTTCGGCCCGTTCTGGGCCGATCGCGACTATGCGGCGCAGGCGAAGAACGTGCACGCGAGCGTGTTCGTCTCCCATGGTGTGAACGACCTGAACGTGAAGACGATCAACTTCGGCCAGTGGTGGGACGCGCTCGCGAAAGCCGGCGTGCAGCGCAAGATCTGGCTCGCGCAGACCGGCCACGTCGACCCGTTCGACTACCGCCGCACCGAGTGGGTGGACACGCTGCACCAGTGGTTCGACCACTACCTGATGGGCATCGACAACGGCATCGAGAAGCAGCCGATGGCCACCGTCGAGCGGCAGCCGGACCAGTGGGTTGACCAGTCCTCGTACCCGGCGGCGGGCGTGAAGGCCACCACGCTGCGCCCGCACGCCGGAGCCACTGCGGGCGTCGGCATGCTGAGCAAGGCGGCGACCTCGGGCACGGCGTCGTTCACCGACAACCTCGACGGCAGCGAGAACGGCTGGGCGGCCAACCCGTCGGCGACCTCGCCCAACCGCGTCGTCTACAGCACCGGCTCACTTTCCGCGCCGCTGCAGGTTTCGGGCACGTCGTCGATCACCGTCACGGCCACGCCGAGCACGTCGTCGGCCCGGCTCTCGGCGATGCTGGTGGACTACGGCCCCGCCACCATCCGCAACTACTCCGCGGGCGGCGAGGGCATCAAGACCGGCACCACCGAGACGTGCTGGGGCTCCACCGCCCCCGGCGACGACGCTTGCTACAAGGTGACCAGCGCCGACACCACGAACGTCGGCTTCACGGTGATCAGCCGCGGCTGGGCGGATCTGGCGAACTACCGGTCGCTGAGCAAGGAGTCGCCGCTCACGCCCGGCGAGCCTTACACGATGACCTTCCGCCTGGCGACCACCGACCACGTCGTCCCGGCGGGCCACACGCTGGCGCTCGTCATCGGCGGCACCGACGCCGACTTCATCATGGGCCCGGCGAAGGGACCGAAGCTGACGATCGACCTCGCGAAGACGTCGGTGCGGATCCCGTTGGTGGGTACGGCGCCGGCCGGCCCGGGTGCGGCGCTGCCGCGCACCGCGCTGTCGTCGGTGGCGAACCGGCCGCAGCTCGACCTCCGCTGACGCGTTCGTGAGGGATGGCGCCGGTTCCCGCCGGCGCCATCCCTCACGCGTCAGGCGGTGGCTTCCGTGCGGGCCTCGCGCGGTTTCCGTTGCAGCGCCCGGGCGACCGGCTCCACGATCCGGGCTGCCGTGGGGCCGAGGATCGCCATGAGCAGCACGTAGGCGGTCGCCAGGGCGGCGAGCTCGCCGTCGACCGCGCCGGCGGTGACGGCGAGGCCGGCGATCACGATGGAGAACTCGCCGCGGGCCACCAGGGCCGCCCCGGCGCGGGCGCGGCCCAGTTTGCCGATGCCCTGTCTTCGCGCGGCCCACCAGCCCGTGCCGACCTTGGTCAGCGTGGTCGCCACGGCCAGCACCACGGCCCAGCCGAGCACCGGCGGGATCGACGCCGGGTCGGTGTTCAGGCCGAACACCACGAAGAACACCGCCGCGAACAGGTCGCGCAGGGGTTCGAGCAGGCGCGTGGCGTTGTGGGCCGTCGAGCCGGACACGGCGATGCCGAGCAGGAACGCGCCGACGGCGGCCGAGACCTGCATCGCCGACGCGAGGCCCGCTACGAGCAGCGCGGCGCCGAGGATCTTGAGCAGGAACACCTCGCGGTCGTCGCTGTCCACGATGGCGGAGACGTAGCGGCCGAACTTCAGCGCGATCACCAGCACCACGGTGATCACCAGGAGCGAGATGCCGACCGCTTCGCGGCCGCCGAGGAAGCTGACGCCGCCGAGGATCGCCGTGAGGATCGGCAGGTACAGCGCCATCACGAGGTCCTCGAACACCAGGATCGACAGCACCACCGGCGTCTCGCGGTTACCGAGGCGGCCGAGGTCGCCGAGCACCTTCGCGACGATGCCGGACGACGAGATGTAGGTGACGCCCGCCATCACGATCGCGCCGATCGGGCCCCAGCCCAGCAGCAGCGCCACGGCCGCGCCGGGCAGCGCGTTGAGCACGATGTCGAGCAGGCCCGCCGTCCACGAGCGGCGCAGGCCCGTGAACAGCTCCGCCGCCGAGTACTCCAGCCCCAGCAGCAGGAGCAGCAGCACCACGCCGATCTCGCTGGCCAGGTGAGTGAAGTCGCCGATGTCGGTGAGCGGGATCAGGCCGCCGGAGCCGAAGCACAGGCCGCCGAGGAGGTAGAGCGGGATGGGGGAGAGGCCGATGCGGCCGGCGAGCCTGCCCAGCACGCCGAGCACGAAGAAGACCCCGCCGAGTTCGATCAGGGACAGCGCGGTGTGGTCCATCAGCCTTGCTTGAGGATCTTGGCGGCGGCGTCCAGACCTTCGGACGTCCCGACCGCGACGAGCAGGTCGCCCGCTGTGAAGGTGAAGTCAGGCGTCGGCGACGGGTGCACCTGACCGGCGCGCGCCACCGCGACCACCGACACGCTGGTGCGGGTGCGCATCGCCGTGTCGCCGAGCGTGCGGCCGTCGAACGGCCCGTCCTCGGTGATCGGCAGCTGGCGCGTGTGGATGCCGGGCAGCTCCCGGTGCTCTTCGGTCAGCTGCGCGACGAGCTGCGGCGCGCCGAGCAGGTTGGCCAGCGCGCCGGCCTCGTCCGCGGTGAGCGGCAGCGAGGCGAGGCAGGCGTCGACGTCATCCGCCTTGGACACGATCAGCTCGATCTTGCCGTCCCGCTGGGTGACGACACCGATGCGCCGTCCCGCACGCGTGGCGAAGTCCTTCCGGACACCGATTCCGGGCAGGGGAGTCACTTCCACGTTCACACCGGCCACGGTAACCCATTGTCCGATTCGCGAGGCTCAGACGAGCTCCGGCAGCCGGGTGGTCACGACCACCGCGCGCGTCGCCGACCGTGGCGGCCCGGTGAAATTCCCGCCCCGCACGAGGTCTGGAGCACCACGGTCGTGCTCGCCTAGGGTTCCCCGTGCCGGGAGGAGGCCACGATGGCCGAGTTCGCACGGGACCGCGTCGCCGCCAACGGGATCACGTTCGAGTACCTCGAGGCCGGTGAGGGTCCGCTCGCGTTGTGCATGCACGGGTTCCCGGACACGCCCTTCACCTACCGGCACCTGCTGCCCGCGCTCGCCGCGGCCGGGTTCCACGCGGTCGCGCCGTTCGTGCGCGGGTTCGCGCCGACGGAACTGCCACCGCTGCGCCACTTCGTGCACTCGAGCGTGATGGTCGCCGACCAGATCGCGCTGACCCGGGCGCTCGGCGGTGGTCCGGACGCGCTGCTGGTGGCGCACGACTGGGGCGCGGTCGGGGCGTGGGGCGCGCTCGGGCGGGCTCCCGAGCTGTGGGGGCGCGCGGTGATCCTCAACATCCCGCCGTTCGAGATCTTCGGCGAGAACCTGGGCACCTACGCGCAGATCAAGCGCAGCTTCTACTTCTGGTACTTCCAGATGCAGCGGGCGATCGAGGACCGGATCCGCCAGGACGACTTCGCCTTCATCCGTGACATCTGGCGACTGGTCTCCCGGCTACCCGGCCGACGAGGACTTGGGCTACCTGCGGGCCGCGCTCGCCGATCCCGACCACCTGAACGCCGCGCTGGGTTACTACTGGGGCCAGTTCGACCCGACGCGCTTCGGCACGCCCGAGTGGATGGCCGAGCAGGCCGCCGCGTGGGGTGGCAGTGTGCCCCAGCCGTTGCTCTACCTGCACGGCACCAACGACGGCTGC
Source organism: Amycolatopsis sp. NPDC051372 (assembly GCF_040682095.1). Taxonomy (NCBI): domain Bacteria; kingdom Bacillati; phylum Actinomycetota; class Actinomycetes; order Pseudonocardiales; family Pseudonocardiaceae; genus Amycolatopsis; species Amycolatopsis sp. NPDC051372. The sequence goes on along the minus strand of NZ_JBFBAF010000011.1, from coordinate 223,739 downwards.
CACGGCATGACCGCGGCCCAGGTCGAGCGGGTGACCGAGTTCGGCGGGCCGGGCTCCGAGTCGGAGCTGATCGAGGGGGTCGGGCACTTCATGCTCGTCGAGCGGCCGAAGGAGCTCAACGACCGCATCAGCGGCTGGCTGAACCGCACCGGCTGACCGGCCGCGCCACGTGCCGGGGCGCAGCCCCACGGTGCCGCCGGTCAGGAGAGCTCGAGCAGGAGCGTGGCCACGACCATGACGGCCGCCGTCGCGCCGTGGACGGAGAACGCGATCGCCCGGCTTCCCTTGTGGCGCAGGATGATCAGCATGTCGCCCACGGGGATGAACGCCTCGGCGAGCAGGATCCAGCCGAGGACGTGCGGACCGGCCGCGAGCATCGCCGCGCCCACCACCAGCCCGGACGCGATGTCGCGCACGCCCTTGATGTGGAAGAACGCCGTCGTGCCGGTCGGGATCGTGGCGAGGCCGAAGCCGGCGGCGGTCTTCTCCGGCGCCAGCAGGTAGCTCAGTCCCACGTAGATGATGCCGATCGCGACGATTCCGGCGATGACGTAGGCGGTGACGAGCACAGGGTCCTCCAGTGAATCTAGCGATGCTAGGAACCCCGTCAACGCTAACTTAGCTGAGATAGTTTGTCTAGCGGTGCTAGAGTCACTGCTCATGAACCGGCGACTGCGCAAGGAGCGCGGCCGAGCGGACCGGAAACGGCGGATCGTCGCCGCCGCCCGCGAGCTCGCCGAGGCGCAGGGCTGGGACGCGGTCACCACGCGCCGGCTCGCCGCGCTGATCGAGTACAGCCAGCCCGTGCTGCACAGCCACTTCGCCGGCAAGGACGCGATCATGGCGGCCGCCGCGCTGGCGCCCTGCACGGCCTGGTCATCCTCGACCGCGGGCACCGGCTGAGCCCGGGTCACCGCGAAAAGCGGCTGGCCGTGCTGGTGTCGCGCTTCGGCGGCTGAGCGGCCCGCCGGGCGCGCCGCCGGAACCGTTGCCGGACCCTTGCCGGACCCCTTGCCGGACCCGGACGAACAGCCCGGCAGAGCCGCCTCACCGGCCGTGCCGGGCGGCGGGCAGAATGAACGCCGATCACGCAGAGCAGGACGAACGCGAGGAGAGTTTCGGTGACGGGAGCCCTACGTGGTGTGGTCGCGCTGGACGGCCCGTCGGGAACCGGCAAGACCACGGTCGCGCGCAAGCTCGCCGACCGGCTCGGCGCGGGCTACCTCGACACGGGCGCGATGTACCGGCTCGTGACGCTCGCCGTGCTGCGCGCGGGCACCGACCCGGCCGACACCGACGCCGTCGGTCACCTCGCCCACGACGTGCACTTCAGCATCGGCACCAGCCCCGAGCGCCCCGAGGTCCGCCTCGGCGACGAGGACGTGGCCGCCGACATCCGCGGGCCCGAGGTCACGCAGGCCGTGTCGGCCGTCTCCGCGGTGCCGCAGGTGCGCGAGCTGCTCGTGTCGCGGCAGCGCCGGATCATCGCCGACGTGCTCGCCGACACCGGCGGCATCGTCGTGGAAGGCCGCGACATCGGCACGGTCGTGGCGCCCGAGTCGCCGCTCAAGGTCTACCTCACCGCGTCGGCCGACGTCCGCGCCGCGCGCCGCAGCGGGCAGGACAGCGCCGCCGGGCGCGACACGAGCGTCGAGGCGGCGCGCGAGTCCGTCGAACGCCGGGACCGCCTCGACTCCACGCGGGCGACGTCGCCGCTGCGCGCGGCCGGGGACGCCGTGCCGGTCGACACCTCGGAGCTGTCCATCGACCAGGTGATCGTGGCGCTCGCCGAGCTGGCCTGCCGTCGCGGCCTGCTCGACGACTGTCCCGCCGAAGCCGAGGTCGAGGCGCGGGCATGACCGGTGGCGCTCTCCCCGAGGGTGCGATCGGCCTCCTGCACGACGCCGGTCGTGTCTTCGGGCGGTACCATCTGCGATCGGTCTTCCGGATCCGGGTGCACGGGCGCGACCGGATGCCCGACGCCGGCCCGGTCGTGGTGATCGCCAACCACAGCTCCATGATCGAGCCGCAGCTGATTTTCGGAATGCTGCCGCGGCGTTCGGCGTTCCTGGTCAAGGCCGAGATGTTCAAGGGCGCGTCGGGGTGGTTCCTGCGGGCGATCGGCCAGATCCCGGTCAAGCGGGGTGAGATCGACCGCACACCGCTGATGACGGCGGTCGGCGTGCTGAAGGCCGGCGGGGTCGTCGGCATCTTCCCCGAGGGCACCCGGGGCGCCGGCGACGTCGGCGTGGCCGAAAAAGGCGCGGCCTGGCTGGTCCGCGCCGCCGGGGCGACCGTGCTGCCGGTCGCGACGCGGGGCACGTTGAAGCCCGCGAACGGGAAGCGGCGCTGGCGCCCGCGCGTGGACATCCTCGTGGGGGAGCCGTTCACGCCGAAGGTGGGCCCGGGCCGGACCGGCCTGGAAGAGGGCACCGAGGAGCTGCGCCTGCAGCTCGCGGGGCTCGTGAAGACTTTGGACGATTGGCGCGCCGAGAACCGAATCGGCTCGCCGTAGGTGAAGTGGGAACACGATGACAGGGTTTGACGGCGTCGCTGACGCCGGGTTCGAAGGTGCCGGAGAGATCGACGGCACCTGGTCCGACGAGACCGAGTTCGCCGCGCTCGACGCGCAGATCGAGGCCGACGGCGCCGCCGAGCAGGCGAACCTCGCGCAGCCGGTGCTGGCCGTGGTGGGCAGGCCCAACGTGGGCAAGTCCACTCTGGTCAACCGCATCCTCGGCCGGCGCGAGGCCGTGGTGCAGGACGTGCCGGGTGTGACGCGCGACCGTGTCGCCTACGACGCCTACTGGGGCGGTCGGCGGTTCACGCTCGTCGACACCGGCGGCTGGGAGCCCGACGCGACCGGCCTGCAGGCTTCCGTGGCGGCGCAGGCGGAGATCGCGATGCAGACGGCCGACGCCGTGCTGCTCGTGCTCGACGCGTCCGTGGGCGCCACGGCCACCGACGAGGCCGTGGCCCGCGTGCTGCGGCGCTCGAAGAAGCCGGTACTGCTGGCCGCCAACAAGGTGGACGACGACCGGCTGCTCGCCGACACCGCGTCGCTGTGGCGCCTCGGCCTCGGCGAACCGCACCCGGTCAGTGCCCTGCACGGGCGCAGCTCGGGCGACCTGCTCGACGCGATCATCGAGGCCCTGCCCACCGCGCCGCGCGAAGCCGGCACCGTGAGCACCGGCCCGCGCCGCGTCGCGCTCGTCGGCAAGCCGAACGTGGGCAAGTCGAGCCTGCTCAACAAGCTCTCGGGCGAGCAGCGCTCGGTGGTCGACTCGGTCGCCGGCACGACCGTCGACCCGGTCGACTCACTGGTCGACCTCGACGGCGAGACCTGGCGGTTCGTGGACACGGCGGGTCTGCGCAAGCGGGTGAACTCCGCCAACGGCGCCGAGTACTACGCCTCCCTGCGCACCAAGACGGCGATCGACGCGGCCGAGGTCGCGATCGTGATGCTCGACGCCGGCGAGCCGTTGTCCGAGCAGGATCTGCGGGTGCTCACGATGGTCGTCGAGGCGGGCCGCTCGCTCGTGCTCGCCTTCAACAAGTGGGACCTCGTGGACGAGGACCGCCGCCACGCGATGGTGCGCGAGCTCGACCGCGGCCTGGTCCGCGTGCCGTGGGCGGAGAAGGTGAACATCTCCGCGCTCACCGGCCGGTCCGTGCGCAAGCTCGCGCCGGCGCTGCGGACGGCGCTGAAGTCGTGGGACCAGCGCGTGCCCACCGGCCAGCTCAACGGGTGGCTGTCGGACCTCATCGCCGCCACGCCGCCGCCGGTGCGCAGTGGCAAGCAGCCGAAGGTGCTCTTCGCCACGCAGGCCGGCATCCGCCCGCCGACGCTCGTGCTTTTCACCACCGGTTTCCTCGAGGCCGGTTACCGACGGTTCATCGAGCGCAAGTTCCGCGAGCGGTTCGGCTTCGAGGGCAGTCCCGTCCGGGTGAACGTCCGCGTGCGCGAAAAGAAGGCGAAGCCCAAGGTCGGGGGCAAGGCCGCGAAGAGCCGCTGACCTCGTCGGACGCTGATCGGACGCGGTTCGGACGCGCCGGGGGAGATCGTTTCCCCGGCGCGTTTTCGCGCTCTGTCACCGAATGCGGAACCGGTGACGCCCGACACTCGACCGTGACCCTTGCGCTATCTGACGTTCACCTCCGCGTATGGTGGATGGCTGCACCGGGCGCCTCATTCGGAGAGCCAGCCCGAATGACGCTCGCGGAAGGTGAGTGATGGGCTTGCGCGCCCACGGTAGGACCCTTTACGGCCTTTTTTCGAAACCCGCGGCTACGCGGCGTGACGGGGTGGCCCGGTGACTCTCACCGCCGACCACGCCCCCACCACCGAACTCGCCCTCGCCGCCGACGAGGCAACCACCGCACTGGCCTGTGTCGCCGAGGTGACCCACGCTCCCTCCGACACCCCGATCGCCGACCGCGCCCTGTTCTGGTCCGGGCTCGGCGCCAGCGAGCGCACGCTGCTCCAGATCCTCATGGAGACGGCCGAGCAGCACCCCAACGCCGCTGCCATCGACGACGGCACCACCACCCTGACCTACCGCCGGCTGCTCGAGGAGATCGAGACCTACGGCCGCCGCCTGCGGGCACACGGCGTCGGCCTCGGAGACCGCGTCGGCGTCCGCGTCTCGTCCGGCACTGCCGAGCTCTACGTCGCGATCCTCGCCACCCTGTCCGTCGGCGCCGCCTACGTGCCGGTCGACGCGGACGACCCCGAAGAGCGCGCGGAGCTCGTGTTCGGCGAAGCCGGCGTGGCCGCGATCGTCACCGACGGCATCATCACCGTCGCCGGCACCACTCTGGGACAGGGTGACGGCCGCCCCGGCCCGGCCGACGACGCGTGGATCATCTTCACGTCCGGGTCCACCGGCAAGCCCAAGGGCGTCGCCGTCACGCACGCCTCCGCCGCGGCCTTCGTGGACGCCGAGGCCGAGCTGTTCCTCACCGAGGAGCCCATCGGCCCCGGCGACCGCGTGCTCGCGGGCCTGAGCGTCGCGTTCGACGCCTCCTGCGAGGAGATGTGGCTCGCGTGGCGCCACGGCGCCTGCCTGGTGCCCGCGCCGCGCGCGCTGGTGCGCACCGGTGTCGACCTCGGCCCGTGGCTGGTCGCGCAGCGCATCACCGTCGTCTCCACCGTGCCGACGCTGGCCGCGCTGTGGCCCGCCGACGCGCTTGAGGACGTGCGCCTACTCATCTTCGGCGGCGAAGCGTGCCCGCCGGAGCTGGCCGAGCGCGTGGCCGTGGAAGGCCGCGAAGTCTGGAACACCTACGGCCCCACCGAGGCCACCGTCGTCGCCTGCGCCGCGCAGATGACCGGCGAAGGCCCGGTGCGCATCGGCCTGCCCCTCGTGGGCTGGCAGCTGGCCGTGGTCAACGAGGCGGGCGATCCGGTCGCCATGGGTGAGACCGGTGAGCTCGTGATCGGCGGCGTCGGTCTCGCGCGCTACCTCGACGCCGAGAAGGACGCCCAGAAGTTCGCGCCGCTGCCCTCGCTGGGCTGGCAGCGCGCCTACCGCAGCGGGGACATGGTCCGCGCCGAGCACGAAGGCCTGCTGTTCCTCGGCCGGCTCGACGAGCAGGTGAAGCTCGGCGGCCGCCGCATCGAGCTGGGCGAGGTCGACGCCGCGCTGCAGTCGTTGCCCGGCGTGCAGGGCGCGGCCGCCGCGGTCCGCCGCACCAAGGCCGGCAACCAGGTCCTCGTCGGGTACGTCGTGCCGAGCGCCGGCGCCACCTTCGATTCGGACGACGCCGCCACCCGGCTGCGCGAGCAGCTGCCGGCCGCGCTGGTGCCGCTGCTCGCGGTCATCGACGACCTGCCCACGCGCACCTCGGGCAAGGTCGACCGCGCCGCGCTGCCGTGGCCGCTGTCCACTGTGGACGTCGGGGCCGCCGGCCTGTCCGCCACCGAGGCGTGGCTGGCCGAGGGCTGGTCGGAGATCCTCGGCGTGTCCGTGACGGACCCGAAGGCCGACTTCTTCACCCACGGCGGCGGCAGCCTCACCGCCGCGCAGCTCATCGCGCGCATCCGCACCCGCCACCCCGAGGTGTCGGTCAACGACATCTACCAGCACCCGAGGCTCGGGTCGCTGGCCACGATGCTCGACAAGCTCAGCGGCCAGGAGACCGAACGCCGCGACATCGCGCCGACGCCGCGCCGCGCGGGCGTGGTCCAGACGCTGCTGATGCTCCCCCTCATGGGTCTGGTCGGCCTGCGCTGGGCGTCGCTCGCCGCGGTGGCCTCCAATGTGCTGTCACTGCTCGGGTTCTCCTGGGCGCCCACGCTGAACTGGGCGTGGCTCGTGCTCGCGTGGCTGGTGCTGTTCAGCCCCGCCGGCCGCATCGCGATCGCCGCGGGCGGCGCGCGGGTGCTGCTGTCGGGCGTGCGCCCCGGCAGCTACCCGCGTGGCGGGAGCGTGCACCTGCGCCTGTGGACGGCCGAGAAGCTCGCGGAGTTCAGTGGCGCGGACAGCGTCGCCGGTGCTTCGTGGATGACGACGTACGCCAAGGCGCTCGGTGCCCGGGTCGCCAGGGACGTGGACCTGCACTCGCCGCCGCCGGTCACCGGCTTCCTGAAGCTGGGCCGCGGTGCCGCCGTGGAGCCCGAGGTGGACCTGACCGGCCACTGGGTCGACGGCGACCTCGTGCACATCGGCAAGATCCGGATCGGCGCGGAGGCCCGCGTCGGTTCGCGCAGCACGCTGTTCCCGGGCGCCCGCATCGGCAAGGGCGCGGAGATCGCCGCCGGTTCGACCGTGCGCGGTGCCGTGCCGGCCGGGCAGCGCTGGGCGGGTTCGCCCGCGGTGCGCTCGGGCAACGCCAAGGACGCGCTGAAGTGGCCGGGCAGCCGGCCGCCGCGGTCGCGCTTCTGGGCGACCGTGTACGGCATCACCTCGTTCGTGCTCGGGTTCCTGCCGGGCATCGCGGCGCTGCCGGGCGTGGCCGTGCTCGGCTACGCGATCTGGGGCGCGCCGACGCTGCCGGCCGCCCTCACGCAGGCCCTGATCTTCGCCCCGGTCGCCACCGTCGCCTACTTCCTCACCTACGCGCTGCTGGTGCTGGCCGGCGTCCGGGCGCTCGGCGTCGGCATGGTCGAGGGCTACCACCCGGTTCACGGCCGCGTCGCGTGGCAGGTGTGGGCCACCGAGCGCCTCATGGGGATGGCCCGCGAAGGCCTGTTCCCCTTGTACGCCAGCCTGTTCACGCCGGTGTGGCTGCGGCTGCTCGGCGCGAAGGTCGGCCGCAACGTCGAGGCGTCGACCGTGCTCGCGTTGCCGAAGATGACCAAGGTCGACAGCGGCGCGTTCCTCGCCGACGACACGATGGTCGCGACCTACGAGCTGGGTCACGGCTGGCTGCACGTCGCCCCGGCACGCATCGGCAAGCAGGCGTTCCTCGGCAACTCCGGTATGACGGCGCCGGGCCGTTCGGTGCCGAAGCGCGGCCTCGTGGGCGTGCTGTCCTCGACGCCGCTGAAGGCCAAGAAGGGCTCGTCCTATCTCGGCATGCCGCCGCTCCCGGTCCGCCGGGCGGTCGGCGACGCCGACACCAGCCGCACCTACACCCCGGCGCTGCACCTCAAGGCCGCGCGGGCGTTCGTGGAGCTGCTGCGGATCGTGCCGGTGATGTGCGGGGTCGCCCTCGCCGTGGGCGTCGCGTTCTCACTGCTGGCGATCGCGTCGCTCTGGGGGTTCGGCATCGCCGCGCTGCTGGCCGGACCGGTGTTGCTGGCCGCCGGTGTCGTCGCCGCGCTCACCGCCACCGTGGTGAAGTGGCTGCTGGTCGGGAAGTTCCGCGCGATCGAGCACCCGTTGTGGAGCTCCTTCGTGTGGCGTAACGAGCTGGCCGACACCTTCGTCGAGACGCTCGCGGTGCCGTGGCTGATCGGATCGGTCGGCGGCACGCCCCTGCTCACCGCCTGGCTGCGCACCATGGGCGTGAAGATCGGCCGCGGCGTGTGGCTGGAGACGTACTGGCTGCCGGAGTCGGACCTCGTCCGCCTCGGCGACGGCACGACGATCAACCGCGGCTGCGTGGTGCAGACGCACCTGTTCCACGACCGGATCATGAGCATGTCCCGGGTGGAGCTGGACGAGGGCGCCACGCTCGGCCCGCACGGCATCGTGCTGCCGGGCGCGAGCATCGGCGCGCGCACCACCGTGGGCCCGGGTTCGCTCGTCACGCGTGGCGACGCGGTGCCGGCCGACACGCGCTGGCTCGGCAACCCGATTTCGACCTGGCGTCGGTGAGCCCGGGACCGTTGCGGCGCGCCAAGATCCGCGCGATCCTGCTGGAAGACGATTACCTCACGGAAAGCGGGGTTCTGCTCGCGTGACGTCGAAGGCTGCCGCGCCGGCACCCGGCGCGGAAACCTCCGCAGATTCGTACCTCCCCGGTCACGGCAACGGTGGCTACCACGTCCGCCACTACGACTTGGACCTCGACTACCGCGTCGGGCCCAACCGGCTCAGCGCTACCGCGGTGCTCACCTGCGTGGCGACGCAGGCCCTGTCGCGGCTGTCGCTCGACCTCGGCGAGTTCCGCGTCTCGCGGGTGTTCGTCGACGGCCGGCCGGCGAAGTTCGTCCGGCGCGGGCTGAAGCTCCAGGTGAAGCCCGTCCGGTCGATGGCGGCCGGCACGGAGTTCCGTGTCGAGGTCCGCTACGTCGGCAACCCGCGGCCGGTGCCGAGCCGCTGGGGCGACATCGGGTGGGACGAACTCACCGACGGCGCGCTCGTCGCGAGCCAGCCGATCGGCGCTCCGTCGTGGTTCCCGTGTAACGACCACCCGGCAGACAAGGCGACCTACCGCGTCACGGTGACGACCTCGTCGTCGTACCTGGTCGCGGTGACGGGGAACCTCGTGTCGCGCTACCAGTCGGCGAGCACCGCGACCTGGGTGTTCGAGCGGCCGGAGCCGACGGCGACGTACCTGATGAGCGTGCAGGTCGGGCGCTACGACGACGTCGAGCTCGTGGCCGGGGCCGGCGCGGGCTGGTTCTCGCACCCCGAGGCGCGGGCGTTCCGGCTGCGCCTCGGGTTCGGGCGCGCCAGCAGCGTCGAGTCCGTGGTGTCGACCGTGCCGCAGCGGGCCGCGGTGCCGCCGCGGCTGCGCAAGGCGTTCGCGCGCGACTTCGGCCGCCAGGGCCGGATGATGGACGTGCTGCAGCGCCTGTTCGGTCCGTACCCGTTCGGCGAGTACGTGGTGGTCGTGACCGATGACGAGCTCGACGACCCGATCGAGGCGCAGGGGATGTCCATCTTCGGCGCCAACCACGTCGACGGCCGGCGCACCTACGAGCGCCTGGTCGTGCACGAGCTCGCGCACCAGTGGTTCGGCAACAGCCTCTCCGTCGCCGACTGGCGCCACATTTGGCTCAACGAGGGCTTCGCGACATACGCCGAGTGGCTGTGGTCGGAGGAGTCCGGCGGCCAGTCGGCGGAGTCGCTGGCGCGGATGTGGCACGCACGGATGAAGGCCAGGCCGGCCGACGTGCGCATCAGCGACCCGGGTGTGGGGCGGATGTTCGACGAGCGCGTGTACAAACGCGGCGCGCTCACGCTGCACGCCCTGCGCGGCGAGATCGGTGACCCGGCGTTCTTCGCGCTCGTCAAGGCGTGGACCTCGGAACACCGCCACGCCACGGTGAGCACCGAGGAGTTCGTCGCGTCCGCCGAGGCCTACGCGGCTCGCGCCCTGCGGCCGTTCTTCACCTCCTGGCTGGAGACACCCGCGCTGCCGGAGCTGTAACCCGTTCCCTCGCGCGAGCCGGAGCGGGCAGAATGGCGGCCTGACGAAGGGGGCGTCCATGACATGGCCGCAGCAGCCCGGTCCGCCGTGGCGAAGTGGTACCGGCGCTTGGGTGGTGTTCGGCGCGGTGGTGGTGGTCGTGGTCGCTTTCGGGGTGACCGCGTTCGTCGCCCCGGGGTTCCTCCGCCGGACGCGCACGGTGTCGGGCGTGGGACAGGTGGTGCCGGGCGCTTCCGTGGCGGCTCCGCCGTCTTCGGACGCCGCTGCGCCGTCGGCGGGCGACGGGCCGCCGGTCTCCATCCCGGCCGCGCGCACGGCGGAACCGCATCGCCCGCAACCGCTGGCCGACCCGTCGAGCTGCAGCTACCCGGCCGACCCGAACGGACCCGCCGCCAAGCCCGCGACGCCGCCCGCCGACGGGCCGGAGCCCGCGAGCGGCACCGTCGGCGCGACCTTGGCCACCACGGCCGGGGACATCGGGCTGACGTTGGACCGCGCGCTCGCGCCGTGCACGGTGGCGAGTTTCGTGACACTGGCGAAGGAGGGCTTCTACACGGGGACCAGCTGCCACCGGCTCGGCACGACCGATCTGCAGATGCTGCAGTGCGGCGACCCGGCCGGCGACGGCACGGGCGGGCCCGGGTACACGGTGCCGGACGAGTTCTTCCCGCAGCTGACCTACGGCCGCGGCCTGGTCGCGTTGGCCAACACGGGCCAGCCCGCCTCCGGCGGCAGCCAGTTTTTCCTGATGTTCGGCGACACGCCGATCCCGCCGACGTACACGGTGTTCGGCACCGTCTCCGACGCCGGGCTCACCGTTCTGGACAAGGTCGCGCGTGGTGGCGTGGACACGTCGTCGGCGGGTGCGTACGGCGACGGTACGGGACGGCCGCGGATCCCCGTCACCTTCACGGCGGTGTCGGTCCAGGGCTGAGCAGTCCGGGGCCGGCCGTCCGGAGTCGAGCACCCGGCCGTCACCCCGGCCGTCACGCGGACGGCGGCTGTGGCCCCGCTGGCTGGGACGGCAGGCTCTTCCGATGGCTTCCGTCAGGCGGCAACGGCATCTGAACAAGGCGCTCATGGGCATCCCGCGAAGGGCGGAGTCGTCGGATCGGGCCACGCTGACGCGGACGTTCGTGGCGGCCGGGTCGTTTTCGGCGATGCTGCACTCGACCGACCACCAGGTGCTCTACGGCCGCCGCGGCGCGGGTAAGACGCACGCTTTGCTGTACCTCAGTGATCTCGTGGACCGCACCGGCGACATCGCGGTCTACGTCGACCTGCGCACGCTCGGCAGTGCGGGCGGGTTGTACTCGGACGGCGGAACTTCGGCGGCCGTCCGGGGGACGCAACTGCTCGTCGACACGATCGAGGCGGTGCACGAGGAACTGCTGGCCGTGGCCGTGGAGCGCGAGCTGGGCAACCCGGACACGCTGTTGCCGGCACTCGACGCGCTCGCCGAGGCGGCCACGGCGGTCGAGGTGGTGGGGGAGGTGGAGCGCGAGACGCGGGCGAGTGCGTCGGAGGACGCGGTCCTCGGCGTCGAGGTCGGGCTGCCGCCCGCGGCGCGGATCTCGCTGGGGCACAAGCGTTCCGCCGGCCGCGAGAGCCGCCTGCGGCGCACCGGTACCGAGCGCCACCACGTGGTGTTCGGCCCACTGGGGCGCGCGTTGCGGGCGGTGGTGCGAGCGCTGGAGGGCCGGCGGCTGTGGCTGCTGCTCGACGAGTGGAGCGCGCTTCCCTTGCAGCTGCAGCCGTTGCTGGCCGACCTGCTGCGCCGCACGTTCCTGCCGACGGCCGGCGTCACCGTGAAGATCGCGGCCATCGAACGGCGCTCGCGGTTTCGGGAACGGCTCGCCGACGGCGATCACCTCGGCATCGAGGTCGGCGCCGACGCCGCTTCGGCCGTGAGCCTCGACGACATCATGATCCTTGACGACGCCCGCACCCGTGCGCTCGAGTTCTTCGCGCAGCTGTTCCACAACCACGCTGCCGTCCGGCTGGTCGCCACACTCCCGGCACCGCCGTCCGACGCCGAGGCGTTCGTCGCGGAAACCTTCCGCGGCACCGCGTTCGCCGAGCTGGTGCGCGCGGCCGAAGGCGTGCCGCGCGACGCGATCAACATCGCGGCCCTGGCGGCCCAGCACGCGCACGACCAGCCCATCGGGCTGCGCGAGGTCCGCCTCGCCGCCCGCGACTGGTACCTGCGCGACAAGCACAGCGCCATCAGCGCCGACGAGACGGCCACGACAGTGCTGCGCCTGCTCGTCGACGAGGTCGTCGGCCGGCGCCGCTCGCGCACCTTCCTGCTCGACCGCTCGCCCGGCCCGCGCCACGCCGTGATCGCCGACCTCTACGACGCGCGGCTGATGCACGTCCTGCGCCGCGGGCTCGCCGATCCGCACCGGCCCGGCACACTGTACGACGGCTTCGCCATCGACTACGGCTGTTACGTGGCTCTGCTGCTGGGCAAGGACGCCACTCGCCGCCCGCACGCCCGGGGTTCGTGGCTCACGTTGCCGAGGGGCGTGCCGCCCGACGGGTTCAACCTCGCGCACGAAGCCGTGGATCTCGAGGCCCTGTAACGCGGTCCGCCCGCGGAGCCACCGAAGTGACCCCGCGGGCGGGAGCGCGTCGAGCTCAGGCCCGCGACAGCACGGTTTTCAGCGCGGTCAGCAGCGCCGTCGTCGCTTCCGGTTCCGCGGCGCCGGTCGAGTGGCGCCAGGCGATGTAGCCGTCCGGGCGGACGAGGAGCGCGCCGGCCTCGTCGATCTCGCTGGCGCGGGTCCAGTCGCCGTAGGAGTCGCGGGCGTCGTCGGCGCCGACCGTCAGCACGCGCAGGTCCAGGCCGAGCTCCGCGGACGCCTTTTCCGCTGCCACGCGCCACGCGGCGCCCGAGAGCCCGGTGACCACCGTGAACTTGCCGTGGCCCACCAGGTCCAAAGTGGACTCCCGGCGGCCGTGTGCGCCGACGAGCCACACGTGCGGGATCTTCGCGCCCGGCGTGGTCGTCGCGTGGTGGAAGAGTTCCGGGTCGCGGCCGGACACCGGGGCTGTGTCGGCCGGGCCGTCGGCGAGCACGGCGGTCGAGGCGTAACGCTGGTCGAGCTCTACGCCGTGGGCGTTGAACTCGTAGTTCTTCAGCTCGATCGCCTTCTCCAGCCGGCGGCGGCGGCGCGCACCGTCCTCGGTGGCGGCTTCGCAGGCGGCCAGGCCGGCCGCGATGCCGTCGGAGTCGGTGTCGCCCGCGATGCCGAGCGCTTCGAAGATCGGGCCGAACTGGTCGCGCGAGAGGTTCGCCCGGTCGACGATCTGCTTGCCCACCGGCGCGCGCTCGGCCGAGTACGTCTCCAGCAGCCCCTCACCGGCTTCACCGCGCACGACCATCGCGAGCTTCCACGCGAGGTTGAACGAGTCCTGCACGGACGTGTTCGACCCCAGTCCGTTGGACGGCGGGTGCCGGTGCACGGCGTCGCCGGCGCAGAACACGCGGCCGCTGGAGTACTGCGTGGCGTAGGAGTGGTTGACCGTCCACAACGACGTCGAGGTGATCTCGACGTCGAGCTCGGGGTCGCCGATCAGGTCGCGCACGATCCGCGTGGCCTCGGCGACGTCGACCTCCGGCGCTTCACCGGCGATGTCGTAGCCCCACACGAGCAGCCACTCGTTCCACGGCCGCACCATGCGCACCAGGCCCATGCCGATCCCGCCCATGTGCGCGCCCGGCCGCATCACCCAGTAGAGGACGCTCGGCCGGTGGGCGACGTACGGCGCGAGGTCGGCCTTGAACGTGATGTTCATCGAGCCGGCTTTGCCCGTCTCACCCGCGATCGGCAGCCCGGCCTGCTCCGCGACGCGGCTGCGCGCGCCGTCGGCACCGACGAGGTACCGCGCCCGCAGGGTGAATTCGTCGCCGCGCACGCGGTCGAGGAACCGCGCGGTGACGCCGTCGGCGTCCTGGGTGTAGTCGAGGAACTCGGTGTCCAGCCGCAGCTTCGCGCCGCGCTTGGCCGCGTTGGAGACCAGGATCGGCTCGAGGTAGGTCTGCGGCAGGTCGATCATGTGGCACGGGCTCGCCGCGCCGTACTCGGACGCCGAGCGTTCCCCGGTGCCCCAGCTGGTGATGCGGCCGATCTCGTTGCCGGCCAGCGAGGTGCACAACACGGTGTCGCCCATCAGCTCCGGCGGGGTGCCCTGCGCCAGCGCCTGGTCCTCGACGCCGAGGTCACGCAGCACCTCCATGCCGCGCTGGTTGGTGATGTGGGCCCGGGGCGTGTTGGCCGTCCAGCCGTACTTGGTGGCCAGAACCGTGGGCACGCCGTAGGTCGCCAGCGCCAGCGCGGCCGACCCGCCGGCCGGCCCGCTGCCGACCACGATCACGTCGGTGTCGAACTCTGTCATGGCGGGATTCCTCGTCAGTGAGCGGGAGCGGGGGAGATGTGGAAGGTGAAGTCGAGCCGGCGCCAGTGGGCGGGCTCGCGGCCGTCCGGCGCCGGGCCGGTCTGCTCGGTGAAGTCGACGATGAGGCCGTCCTTGACGCCGAACACGGTGTCGGAGTCGAGGTAGTCGCCGCCCTTGACGAACAGCTGGGTCACCAGGGTCCGGTAACCGGGCTTGGCGATCATGAAGTGCACGTGGGGTGCGCGGTACGGGTGGCGGCCGACCGCGCCGAGCATCTGACCGACCGGGCCGTCGGCCGGGATCGGGTAGGCCGAGGGCACGATCGACCAGTACCGCAGCCGGCCTTCGGCATCAGTGCGGAAGCGGGCGCGCAGGACCGGGCCGTCGAGGTCCGGCAGCTGCACGTCGTAGAACCCGTCCTCGTTGGCCTGCCAGACGTCGACCACGGCGCCGGTCACCGGGGTGCCGTCGGGCTCGGTGACCCGCACGTCCGTCCACAGTGGAGTGCCGGGCAGGCCCGCGGCGAGGTCTGAGCCCTGCTCGGTCTCCGGCGGGCCTTCCACGTAGAACGGGCCGAGCACGGCCGACGGGGTGGTGTCCGGCGTGCGGGAGTTGGTGAGGACGTCGACGACGCTGGACACGCCGAGCGTGTCGGACAGCAGGATGAACTCCTGGCGCTTGTCGTCGGTGATGTGTCCCGTGCGCGTCAGGAATTCGATCGCGAACTCCCACTCCTGCTGGGTGAGGTCGGTGCGGACCACGTAGGAGTGCAGCGTGCGCACCAGGTCCTGCAGCAGCTCTCGCAGACGCGGGCTGGGCGTCGAGGCGAAGCTGTCCACGACCTCCCGTGTCAGGGCGCGCAGGTCCGGCTTGGTGCCCTCGGCCGGGGCCGGGCGGGTGCCCGCCCACGCCTGGCGCAGCAGGTCCTCGATGCCGTCACGGGTGATCTCGCGCGGGTTGGGGTAGGGCTTGGCGGTGGCGATCTCGGCGGCTGTGGTGATGTCGTTTTCGGTGAACCCGAGTTCGCTCAGCGAGTGGGGGACGGGCAGGCTCGCGATGAGGTCGTAGACGCCGGTGGCGGCGTCGGGTGTGCCGAGGACTTCGGCGATGCGGCGCAGGGCGTCGGGGGCGCCGGTGGTGTTGTAGGCCATGGCGTAGGGCAGGACCACGGTGTGGGTTTCGGAGTGCGGGAGGTCGAAGCTGCCGCCGAGGGTGTGGCAGAGCTTGTGGTGCAGGGCCATGCCGACGGAGCCGAGGCAGGTGCCGGCGAGCCAGGCGGCGCGCAGGGCTTCGCTGCGGGCGTTCGGATCGGACGGGTCGGCGGCGATGCGGGGCAGGGCGGAGGCGAGCAGGCGGATCGCTTCGAGGGCGAATTGGTCGATGATCGGGTTGGCGTCGGGCGAGTAGAGGGCCTCGACGGCGTGGGCCATGGCGTTGATGCCGCTGGTGAGTGACACCTGGACCGGGAGTTTGAGGGTGAGGTCCACGTCGTAGACGACGACTTCGGGCTGGACCTTGGGTGTGGTCTGGGTGGTCTTGCGCCCGTCGGCGGTTTCGCCGAGCACCGGGGTCATCTCCGAGCCGGCGTAGGTCGTGGGCACGATGATCTGCGGCAGATCCGTGCGCAACGCGATCGCCTTCGCCAGACCGGTCGTCGAGCCGCCGCCGATGGCGAGGACGCAGTCGACGTCGTTCTCGGTCACGACCTTGAGCGCGCGCTCGGTCACGTCCACGGGTGTGTGCATCGCGGCTTCGTCGAAGCGGGCGGCGAGCAGCGGGCCGAGCGAGTCGGCGACGCGGTCCGCAGGTCCGGCCAGCGGCGGGCTGCCCAGCAGCAGGACGCGGGTCGCGCCGAGGCGGCGCACCTCGTCGGGCAGCGAAGCGAGGGTGCCGCTGCCGAAGACGACCCGGGCCGGGTTCGCGGTGTAGCTGAACATCGTTGGTCCTTCCACGCGGGTGCCTCGAGTATCCGGATGTCGCCGCCCGGTTTCCTGCACGTTCCTGCCGCGCAGGCAGCACGAAACGCGCGCGTCACCCGCAGGGGCGCCTATCCCTCGCGCCGCAGGGCCGCGGGGGTGGTGCCGAGCTGCGTGCGCAGCACCCGCGTGAGGTGCTCCTGGTGCGAGAAGCCGCAGCCGGCCGCGATGTCGGCGATGGGGTCGCTGGAGGTGCGCAGCAGCAGCCGGGCCTGCTCGACGCGCAGCTTCAGCAGGTACTGGTGCGGGGGCAGGCCGGTGCGGGCCTTGAAGCGGCGGGCGAACCGGCTCACGCTCAGCCCGGTCACGGCCGCCAGCTCGGGCAGCCCCAGCGGTTCCGCGAGCCGCTCGGCCATCAGGTCGCGTACGCGGCCGAACTGCCGGTCCGACAACGCGGCGGGCGCCGCGGGGACCGGCTCGGCGGTGGTGCCCCCGGCACGGTGGCGGCGGGTGAGGTGGGTGGCCACGAGGGCGCACAGCTGGTCGGCGTAGGTGCGAGCACTCGGCTCCCAGTCGCGGACCACGCCGTCGAGGGAGAGCAGGAGCTGCTCCAGCAGCGGGTCGACGGTGCCGAGCTCCTCCGAGAGCCGGATCGGCGTGTCGGTGCCCGCGGCCTCCTGCACGGCCGAGTCGGCGACGTACACGTGCAGCGTGTCGAGCTCCCCGCCCAGCTCCACGGACAAGTCCGCGTGCGAAGGCTGCAGGAACAGGCCGCCGGCCGGCACACGCCGGCTCTGCTCTCCCGGCGTGCCGACCCGGCGGCGGACCGTCACCGGCCCGGCCAGGTGCAGGATGAGCTGGTGGGTCGGGGCCGCGGCGAACAGGCCGCGGTGGGGCCGTTCGTGCTGCTTCGACAGGTAGAGGTGCTCCCAGCCGAGACCGGCGCTGGTGCGTTCGGGCCGGATCCAGGGCAGCGCGAGGATGCCGTTGGTGTCGGCGGCCGAAAGCTCACCCACCCGCGTCCTCCTCGTCGCGCCGTCTCCGAACACCACGAGTGTAGGCGCCTGCGTGGCTCGACCGGACGCGTGAAGGCCCACCGGGCAGCTCGGGTTCCGGGAGTGGTCGCAACACCCCGGTTCAGGGGATGCCTCAGGCGGCCGTCCACCCAATGCGCTCGGCTGGGACACCCCAGCCGAGCGCTTGGCCCGACTCCTGACCGAAGCCGGTGGACACGTTGCCACGACCCTTCGGCTCCGCCCAGGCCGAGGGGCCTCACGGGCCCGCGGGGGTGGCTCAGAGCGGGTTGAACTGCCCGAGCGGAGCGGTGCAGAACGGCCCGCCGACGAACTCGGCGGCCGCGCCCGTCGGCGCGGGTTTGTCGGCGAGCTGCTCGGCGTAGACCTCGGCGTTGTCGAGGGACTTGTAGCCCAGCGCCTCGGCCTCGGCGAGAGAGTAGACGCGCCGGGTGTTGTCGGAGACACCCCAGACCAGCCGGTAGCCGGGCGAGGGCGCGCTCAGGCAGGCCTCGAACAGGCGGGCGCCATCGTCGGGGGAGAGCCACGTGGTCAGCCCGCGCGGGCCGAGGGGCAGCGGCGTCTCGAAGCAGGAGCCGATGCGGATCACGATCACGTCCATGTCGAACCGCGACGCGTACAGGCTGCCCAGCGACTCGATGGCCGCCTTGCTCACGCCGTAGTAGGTGTCCGGCCGCGGGCTCGAGTCGGCGGGCAGGCCGGCTATACCGGCGTCGGCGTTGCGGCGGAAGCCCACCGCGTGGTTGCTCGACGCGAGGACGACCCGCTTGACCCCGGCTTCGCGGGCGGCTTCGAGCACGGTGTGGGTGCCGTTGATGTTGACGTCGAGCGTGGCTTCCCACGTGTTCTCGCGGCTGTGGCCACCGAGGTGGATCATGGCGTCGGCACCGGCGCAGGCCGCCGCCATCGCCTCGCGGTCGGTGACCGAGCCGGTGACGATCTCGACGGCTTCGCCCGCCTCGGCCGGAGCCTGCTCGGCCAGGTCGAGCAGCCGCAGCACCCGGCCGGGCTTGCGCAGCCGCGGGCGCATCAGGGTGCCGACGATGCCTGCCGATCCGGTGATCAGCACGCGCTGGTCTGCCATGGGGTTCCTCTCGAAACGCTTCGCAACAGGGGAATGGCGGCGGTCAGCGGATGCCGGCCCGGCGCAGCTGCTGCCCGAGCTCGGCGGTCGTCTCGGCCAGGAGCTCGCCGACGCGCTGGACGTCGGCGTCGGTGACCTGGCCGACCGGCATCGAGCAGCTCATCGCGTCGGTGCCCGGGATGCGGTAGGGGATCACGGCGGCGACGCACCGGACGCCGAGCGTGCCTTCCTCGATCTCGGCGGCGTAGCCGACCTCGCGGGTGCGCGCGAGGTCGGCGTGCAGCTGCTCGCGAGTGGTGATCGTGTGCGGCGTGAGCGGCGGGAGCTTCGCCGGCATCAGCTCTTCGATCTCGTCGTGCGTCAGCTCGGCGAGCAGCGCCTTGCCCAGCGCCGTGGCGTGGGTGGGCAGCGTGCGGCCGACGCGCGAGACGAGGTGCGTCGAGTGCTGCGACTCGCGGGTCTCGAGGTACACGACCTCTGTGCCGTTGCGGCGCGCGAAGTGCGCGGTGAACCCGGTCTTCTCGCGGATGCGCTCCAGCGCCTCGGTGGCGAACGGGACGATCGCGTCGCGGTCGAGGTAGGCGGTGCCGCAGATCAGCGCGCGCACGCCGAGGCGGTAGCGCGCGGTGTTCGCGTCGGCTTCGAGCCAGCCGGCTTCCAGCAGCGTGCGCAGCAGGCCGTGGAGGCTGGACCGCGGGAAACCGGTGCGCGCGTGCAGGTCGGACAGCGACAGCCACACGTCGTTGGCCGCGAACGTCTCGATGAGGTCGATGGCGCGCCGCGCGGACTTCACGCCCGCGCTCTCCGCACCGGGCGTCGCGATCCGCTCCGCGGTGGCCGGCTTCTGCGCCATGTGCGTCCTCCAACCGGGCCGTTGACTTGTGACTCCGGCCATATTAGCGTCCCGAACAGCATTCTTATGGATGAACATAATCAGCATAACAGACTCCATTCAAGAATGTGAACACCGGGGCGGTCTCAAGCGAGGAGACGGCGGCGGTGGGATCGTCGAACCCGTGGCCGGGCACGCCACCCGGACGCCCCGACGAGGACGGAAAGAGCAGAAACTGATGGCACAGCCCAAGATCGAGCTGGACGGCCTGCTGGCGTTCCCGCTGACGCCGTTCACCGAGGACCTCGAGGTGAACCTCGACGGGTTCGCGGAGAACGTGGAAAGCCACGTGGCCGCCGGCGCGGGGGCGTTGTTCGTCGCGTGCGGCACGGGCGAGTTCTCCTCGCTGTCGCCCGACGAGGTCGCGGCGCTGCTGGCGCGGGCGCGCGAAGTCGTGGCCGGGCGCGTGCCCGTGTGGATCGGGGCCGGTGGCGGTGCGGCCGCCGCGCGCGCGGGTGTGGCCGCGGCTCAGGCCGGTGGTGCCGACGGTGTGCTGCTGCTGCCGCCGTACCTGGTTTCCGGGCCGCAGGCGGGGCTGGTCGATTTCGTGCGGTTCGCCGTGGGCGACACGTCGGTGCCGGTGATCGTGTACCACCGCGGCACCGGGGTGTTCACGGCTCCGTCGGCCGCACGGCTGCTCGACATCCCGTCGATCGTCGGGCTCAAGGACGGGTACGGCGACGCGGAAGTGATGACGCGCATCGTCACCACGATCCGCTCGCTGGGCACGCAGCGGTCCGAGGACTTCCTGTTCTTCAACGGGTTGCCGACGGCGGAGGTGTCGGCGAAGGCGTACGCGGCGATCGGCGTGGCGCGGTATTCCTCGGCGGTGCACTGTTTCGCGCCGGAGATCGCGCACCGGTTCCACCGCGCGCTGGCCGAGGGCGACACGGACGTGATGGACACGTTGCTGGCCGGGTTCTACCTGCCGCTGGTGGCGTTGCGAGATGAGACGCCGGGGTTCGCGGTGTCGCTGGTCAAGGCCGCCGCCCGCCTGCGCGGTGACAAGGTCGGCACGGTCCGGCCGCCGCTGGTGGAGCCGACGACCGAGCAGATCGACCGGCTCGGCGGAATCGTGGAGCGCGGGTTCGAGGTGCTCAAGGGGATCGAGGGCCGATGAACATCCGGGATGTGGTGCTCACGCCCGTCGCGTTCGCGGATCCTCCGTTGTTGAACGTGATGGGGGTGCACGAGTCGTTCGCGTTGCGCAGCGTGGTGCAGGTGGTGTGCGACGACGGTGTCGTCGGGCTCGGTGAGTCTTACGGTGACGCGGCGTTTCTGGGTGAGGTGCGCAAGGTTGTGCCCGAGGTGGCCGGGCACGATGTGTTCGATCTGCCGGGGTTGAAGCGGATCGTCACGCGGGTGCTGGCCGGGACGGTGCTGACCGACGAGCACGGGTTGATCGGCGGGTTCTCCATCCGCAAGACGATCGCCAGCGTGTATTCGCTGTTCGAGGTCGCATGCCTGGACGCGCAGGGCCAGGTGCTCGGTCGTCCGGTCGTCGATCTGCTGGGCGGCAAGGCCCGCGACGCGGTGGATTTCTCGGCGTACCTGTTCTACAAGTACGGCGCTCACGTCGGGGCCGACGTGGATTCCTGGGGCGAGGTGATCACGCCGGAGGCGCTCGTGGGCGAGGCCCGGCGGATGGTCGAGCAGTACGGGTTCCGCTCGATCAAGCTCAAGGGCGGCGTGTTCAAGCCTGAGGAGGAGGTCGAAGGCATCCGCGCGCTCGCGGAGGCGTTCCCGGGTCACCCGTTGCGGATCGACCCGAACGCCGCGTGGACCGTCGACACGAGCATCCGGGTCGCGGCCGAGCTCGACGGTGTCCTGGAGTACCTCGAAGACCCGACGCCCGGCATCGAGGGCATGGCGCGGGTCGCGGCCGAGGCGAGCATGCCGTTGGCGACCAACATGTGCGTCGTCAACTTCGGCGACATCGAGGCCGCGTTCCGGGCCCGGACGATCGGGGTGCTGTTGTCCGATCACCACTTCTGGGGCGGGATGCGCGACACCCAGGCGTTGTCGGTGCTGTGTGAGAGTTTCGGGGTCGGGCTATCGATGCACTCCAACAGCCACCTCGGCATCAGCCTCGCCGCGATGGTCCACGTGGCCGCCGCGACGCCGCACCTGACGTATGCGTGCGACACGCACTGGCCGTGGAAGACGACCGATGTGATCGTGCCTGGGGTGCTGGAGTTCGTCGAAGGCGCGGTGGTGGTGCCGGACAAGCCGGGGCTGGGCATCGAGTTGGACCAGGACGCGCTGGCCCGCGCGCACGAGGACTACGTTCGTTGTGGACTGACGAAACGGGACGACGTGACCTACATGCGCTCCTACGTACCGGACTTCGAACCCAACACGGCCCGGTGGTGACCCCGTGAAGGTGACTGGATACGCGTACTCCTGGGACGTCCTCGGCGACCCCGGTTTCGTGGAGCGCGTGCAGGACCTGGAGGTGGACGAGGTCGCCGTGGCGCTGACCTACCACAGCGCCCGGGCCGCCACGCCGTACTCCGCCGAGCGCACCTCGGTGATCGCTCGCACGGCGGCGAGCTACCGGCCCGTTCGTGAAGAAGCGTGGCAGGGCAGGGAACTGCGTCCGTCCACTCCGGACTGGGTCGCGCGGCCCGACAGCGGCGGCGACGCCGTGCGCCTGCTCAACACCGCGGGGATTCGCGCCGCTGCCTGGATCGTGCTCACGCACAATTCCCGGCTGGGCACGGCTTTCCCGCAGTACACCGTGCGCAACTGCTTCGGCGAGTCCTACCCTTGGGCACTGTGTCCGGCCCAGCCTGCCGTGCGCGAGTACGCGGCCACGCTGACCGCCGAGGCCGTGGCGGGGCTGGAGCTTTCGTCGGTGATCCTCGAGGCGTGCGGCCCGCTCGGCGCGGTGCACCAGCACCAGCACGAGAAGACCGACGGCGTGTGGGCGCCCGCCGTGGCGCGCCTGCTGTCGATCTGCTGCTGCGACGCGTGCGCCGAAGGCTGGACCGGTTTGGACACTGCCGAGGTGCGTGCGACGCTGCGCACGGAGGTCCGCCGGCTGCTCGACACGGCCGACCTCACCGTCACCGAGGACCGGCTGCCCGTCGTGCTCAAGGACACCGTGCTCGCCGGGCGCCACCGCGCCACCGACGCGTTGCGGGCCGCGGTGCTCGCCGAGCTGGAACCGGGCATGCGGATCGTGCTGCACGGCGCGCTCGACCCGTGGGTCACCGGTGCGCTGCCGGGCCTCACGCCGACCGCGGCCGCGGACGCCGCCGTGGTCGTGCTGCAGAACTGGGCGCCGGGACAGGGCAGCGTAGACGCCGTGGCCGCGGCCCGGCGGGCGCTGCCGGAGGACGTGGCGGTGGGCAGCTACATCACCGCCGTCGCCGCGAGCCCCGTGCCCGACGTCGAGGCGTACGTCACCGAGCTCGGCAAGGCCGGCGCGGCCGAGCTGCACCTCTACCATCTGGGCTTGGCGGGTCCCGGCCGGTGGCCGGACCTGCACGCGGCCACGGCGGCCGCCCGCAGCCTGCCCTGAACCGTGCCTGAACCTGAGCGATCCACCGAGGAGACACGTTCCACCATGAGCCGAGAAACCTCCGCACCGGAGCTCGAGCGCACCCTCGCCGCCGCGGCCGCGGCCGCCCGCCCGTTCGCGGCGAGCACGCCCACCGAACGCGCCGGCTGGCTCGAAGCCGCCGCCGACGCTCTTGACGCCGAAGCCGAGGAGCTGATCGCCCTCGCCCACACCGAGACCCACCTGCCCGCCGTGCCGCGGCTGAAGGGCGAGCTCGCCCGCACCACGTTCCAGCTGCGCCTGTTCGGCCAGGTCCTGCGCGACGGCGCGTTCCTCGGGGCCACCGTCGACCACGCCGACGCCGAGTGGCCCATGGGCCCGCGCCCCGACATCCGCCGCGTGCTCGTGCCGATCGGCCCGACGCTGGTGTTCGCGGCCAGCAACTTCCCGTTCGCGTTCAGCGTCGCGGGTGGCGACACCGCCTCCGCGCTGGCCGCGGGCTGTCCGGTGATCCTCAAGGCGCATCCGGGCCACGAGGAGCTGTCCACGCGCACGGGCGAGATCGTCGTCGGCGCGCTCGCCGCCGCCGGTGCGCCCGCGGGCGCGTTCGCCGTGATCCACGGATTCGAGCAGGGTGTGACCGCGCTCAAGGATCCGCGCGTCCAGGCCGCGTCGTTCACCGGCTCGGTGCCGGGCGGGCGCGCGCTGTTCGACATCGCCGTCTCGCGGCCCACGCCGATCCCGTTCTACGGCGAGCTCGGCAGCGTGAATCCGGTCGTCGTCACGCCGGGCGCGGTCGCCCAGCGCGGCGAGGCCGTGGCGAAGGCGTACGCGGGGTCGTTCAGCCTCGGTGCCGGACAGTTCTGCACGAAGCCGGGCCTGCTGTTCCTGCCCGAAGGCCACGGTCTGGACGACGTGCTGCGCGAGGCCGTCGGCGCCGTCGCCGGGCAGCCGATGCTCAACGAGCGCATCGCGCAGGGCTTCGCGCACAAGCTCTCCGAGCTGCGCCAGGCTCCGGGTGTGACCACGGTCGTCGACGGCACGCACCAGGGCGAGTCGTTCACCCCGAGCCTGCTCTCGACCACGGCCAAGGAGTTCCTGGCCGGCGGGGAAGCGGTGCGGGAGGAGCACTTCGGTCCCGCGTCGCTGATCGTCACCTACAGCGACGCCGACGAGCTCATCGGCGTGCTCGACACGCTGGAGCCGGGCCTGACCGCGACGGTGCAGGGCGAGGACGACGAGGCCGACTACGTCCGCCCGCTGCTGCCTTCGCTGACCCGCCTCGCCGGGCGGCTGCTGTGGAACGACTGGCCCACCGGCGTCACGGTGAGCTGGGCGCAGCAGCACGGCGGCCCGTACCCGGCCACCACGGCGCCCACCACCACGTCGGTCGGCACCGCCGCCATCGAGCGGTTCCTGCGCCCGGTCGCGTGGCAGGGCTTCCCCGACGCGCTGCTGCCCGAGCCGCTGCAGGAGCAGAACCCGTGGCAGCTGCCGAGGCGCACGGACGGAGCGCGCTGACCGTTTTCCCGCTGCGCAACCACAACTGAATTCTCGTTTTGCCGATCCGGCCAAAAGTAGGCCGACCCCCACGCGGCACGTAACCGTTGCTGCGAAGCCATTCGGCCGTGACTGTGGTCGGATCGGCAACGATCGGCACAGTCCCTTCCCCGAAAATCCCGCAAGCCAAGGACGTCTTGATCCTGGGAGGCATTGTCATGCCCGTAAACCGGAGAACTGCCCTGCGCGGCGGCGCCGTCGCGGCCGCGTCGGTGGCCCTGACCGCCGCCGCGCACCCGGCCTTCGCGGCGGGTGCCGCGCCCGCCGAGACCGGGTCCGCCGCGAACGGCACCGCCACGGATCCGCTGAAAGCGATCGTGGTCGGCTACCGCGAGATGCAGACCGGGATCAACCGGCCTTCGCCCGAGCGCACGGCCGCGCTGAAGAACCTCGGCCGCGTCGCGAAGGCCTACAACGACACGATGACCGTCACCGGCGGTCCACTGTGGACCGACCTGCCACTCGGGCCGGGCAGTGACTACACCACCTCGATGTACGCGCGGCTGCGGGCGATCGCCGTGGACTGGGGCACCCCGGGCGGCACGCTCTCGGGTGACCCGCAGGTGCTTGACCGCATCAAGAAGGCGCTCGAGCTGATCTACGCGAGCCAGTACAACCCGCAGGTCGGCGAGATCGGCAACTGGTACACCTACGAGATCGGCGTGCCGTACTACGTGCTGCACACCCTCGTCACGGTCGCCGACGAGCTGACGGCCGACGAGCTCGCGCGCTACGTCAGCCCGATCAAGCGGTTCGTGGGCAACCCCAACGTGCGGGCAAACAGCCCGAGCACCGTCGAGACCGGCGCCAACCGGGCCGACAAGGCCCTGATCTCGATCGTCTCCGGCGCGCTCATCGGCGACACCGCGTGGATCAAGACGGGCATCGACGCGCTCACCGACGTCGCCGGCGGCGGTGCGGCGAGCCTCGTGGCCAAGCTGGACAAGGCGGGCAGCGACGGCTTCCACGTGGACGGCTCGTTCATCCAGCACGACACCATCCCGTACCCCGGGCACTACGGCATCGTGCTGCTGACCGCGCTCTCCGGCGCGATCCACGTGACCGAAGGCACCGAGTACGCGCTGCCCGAGGACCTCAAGCAGAAGATCTACGCGCTGGTGCCCGACACGTTCGCGCCGTTCGTCTACGCGGGCGCGCTGATGGAGCCGGTGCGCGGGCGGATGCTCTCGCGCCAGGGCGAGACCGGCCACGACATCGGCCACCAGCTCACCGTCGCCACGCTCCTGCTGGCGCGCTCGGCCACCGGCGCAGCCAAGACCGAGCTGTCGGGCCTCGCGGCGAAGTGGATCTCCGAAGGCACGTACGCGCCGTTCCTGGAGATCCCCGACCCGGAGCGGTTCGCGCCGGGCCCGGACCTCGTGGCGACGCCAGGCATCGAGTTCGCGCAGGAGATGCTCGCGACCCACGTGCGGCCGACGCCGATCACGGCCACACACCGGATCTTCGGCCAGCAGGACCGGATGCTGCACGTGACCGAGGGCTGGTCGAGCTCGCTCGCCGTGGGATCCACGCGGATCTCGCGCTACGAGTCGATCAACGGCATGAACCAGCACGGCTGGTACGTCGGCGACGGTGTGCTGTACCTGTTCCTGCCGAAGGCCAAGGGGCACTACTCCGACGCGTACTGGCCGACCGTCGACCCGCTGCTGCTGCCCGGTGCCACCACGAAAGCCGGGCCGACGGGTGCGCTGCAGTCCACGCCGATGTCGACCAAGGCCCACGTCGGCGGCGTGCGCTGGGACGCGCGCCACGGTGCGTACGCTTTCGACTTCGTGTCGCTGGACGGCACGCTGACCGCGAAGAAGTCGTGGTTCTTCACGCCGGCGGGCGTCGTGTGCCTCGGCGCGGGGATCACCGACACGTCGGGGCAGCAGGTGCGGACCACGATCGAGAACCGCAACCTGGGGGAGAACGGCCGGGGCACGCTGCTGGCCGACGCGCGGCTCGTCTCGTCCGCGCTGGGCCGCACGGCGTCGCTGCGCAACCCGCGCTGGCTGCACCTCGACGACGTCGCCGGCTACGTGCTGCTCGACAAGGCCGACGTCACCGCGCTGCGCGAGGACCGCACCGGCGCGTGGCGTGACATCGACACGGGCGCGAACACCAAGGGCACGACCGATCCGTACACACGGCGTTACCAGAAGCTCGTGATCGAGCACGGAGTGAATCCGTCGGACGCGAAATACGCGTACGCGGTGTTGCCCGCGGCTTCGGTCGTGAGCACCGTCGCGTCGGTGCTCGCGTGGCGAGTGCGGGCGAACACAGCCGCCGTTCAGGCGATTCGGCTGTGGGACAACACACTGCTCGCAAACTTCTACAAGGCGGATACTGTAGATGAGGTGACTGTCTCAGGTCCGGCTTCCGTGGCCCTGGGGCGCAGCGGCTCGGGCTGGCAGCTCGCCGTCTCGGATCCGACGCAGACGCAGGACAGCGTGCGGGTGACGGTGCGGCGCCAGACCGTGGAGGTCCCGCTGAAGGGCACCTTCGGCGCGACGCAGGTGGTCCACCTGCCGCGCTGACCCAAGGTTTCCCTGCCGGGCCGGTGATTCCCCGCCCGGCCCGGCAGGGCCCCACTTCCGAATCTCGTTCTGCCCGGGCCCGGCCGACAGGGCCTTCCGACGGTACGATCCCGGGAACACGCTCGAGCCGGGGAGAGTGATCACGATCGCCACGCACGTCGATGTCCTCGTGGTGGGCGCGGGGTTGTCCGGGATCGGGGCGGCGTGCCGCCTCCAGCTGCGGACTCCCGGCAAGACGTACGCGATCCTGGAGGCCCGCGACTCGATCGGCGGGACCTGGGACCTCTTCCGCTACCCGGGCATCCGGTCCGACTCGGACATGTTCACGCTCGGTTACCCGTTCCGGCCGTGGAAGGACCCGAAGGCCATCGCCGACGGTCCGTCGATCCTCAGCTACATCCGCGCCACGGCCGAGGCCTACGGCGTCGAGCGCCACATCCGCTTCGGGCACCGTGTGGTGTCCGCTTCGTGGTCCTCGGCCGAAGCGAGCTGGACGGTCGAGGCCGAGCACGACGGCGAGCCGGTCACGTTCACCTGCTCATTCCTGTACCTGTGCAGCGGCTACTACAGTTACGACAGCGGCCACGTCGTCGACTTCCCGGGCCGCGAGGACTTCGCCGGCGAGATCGTGCACCCGCAGCACTGGCCCGCGGATCTGGACTACGCGGGCAAGAACGTGGTGGTGATCGGCAGCGGCGCCACCGCCGTGACGCTGGTGCCGGCGATGGCGCCCGAAGCGGCTTCGGTGACCATGCTGCAGCGCTCGCCGAGCTACGTCGTCGCGCGCCCCGGCGCCGACGCGCTCGCCGACCGCCTGCGGGCCGTGCTGCCGGAGAACCTGGCGCACCGGCTGGTGCGTGGCAAGAACGTGGTGATGGGCACGTTGTTCTTCCAGCTCATGCGCCGCCTGCCCGAGCGCGCGGCCGCGGTGCTGCGCGACGGCGTGGCGAAGCAGCTGCCACCGTCGATCCCCGTCGACCCGCACTTCGTGCCCGCCTACAACCCGTGGGACCAGCGTCTGTGCCTGGTGCCCGACGCCGATCTGTTCCGCGCCCTGCGCAGCGGCAAGGCCGACGTGGTCACCGACCACATCACCCGCTTCACCCCGGGCGGCATCCAGCTGGAGTCCGGCCGTGAGCTGCCCGCCGACGTCATCGTCACCGCGACCGGCCTGCGCATGGTCGCGTTCGGCCAGGTCGCGTTGACCGTCGACGGCCGGGCCATCAAGCCGGGCGAGCAGCTCGTCTACAAAGGCATGATGTTCGGCGGCATCCCCAACCTGGCGTGGTGCGTGGGCTACACCAACAACTCGTGGACCCTGCGCGCCGACCTCGCCTCGCAGTACGTCTGCCGGCTGATCTCGCACATGGACCGCCACGGCTACGTCGCCTGCGCCCCCGACCCGGGCCGCGCCCCGACCACGGGCCTGCGTCCGGTCGTCGACCTGATGTCGGGCTACATCAAACGCGCCACCTCGGCCCTGCCGAAACAAGGCGACCGCCGCCCGTGGGTGATGCGCCAGAACTACCTGCTGGACCTGGCCGACATGCGTCTCAACCGTCTCGACGACGGTGTCATGGCCTTCCGCCGGGCGGACGAACGCATCCCGACGCCGGCCTGAGCGCACGGCTGAGCGCACTCTGAGCGTAAAAAAGGGGCGCCACCCACCTGAGGTGGATGGCGCCCGACGCTGTGCAGCTCAGCCCTGGCGAGCCTTGTTCCGCGGGTTGTCGCGGTTGATCACGAGGATCTTGCCGTGCCTGCGGATGACCTGGGCCCCCTGCTGGCGAGCCAGCGACCTGACCGACGCGCGAACCTTCATGGTTACCCGTCCTCTCTTCGAAGTCTCGTTCTGTCTTCTTCAACCAGATGACCGGTCGGTTTAATCCCCGGTCGCGGTGGCGGCGCTCACCCAGCGGCCGAGGTCCTCGCGGCGCAGCGCCGCGGCCATCAGCTCGGGGAACAAGTCCGGGGTGCACGCGAAGGCCGGCACGCCGAGCTCGGCCAGCGCGGCGGCGTTCTCGTGGTCGTAGAACGGCGCGCCGGAGTCCGACAACGCCAGCAGGGTCACGACCTGCACGCCCGAGCCGACCAGCTCGCCGACGCGGCGCAGCAGCTCGTCGCGCACGCCGCCTTCGTAGAGGTCGCTGATGAGCACCAGCAGCGTCTGCTCGGGGCGTTCGACGAGGCCCTGGCAGTAGGTGATGGCGCGGCTGATGTCGGTGCCGCCGCCGAGCTGGGTACCGAAGAGGAGCTCGACGGGGTCGTCGAGGTGCTCGGTGAGGTCCACCACGGCCGTGTCGAAGGCGACGAACTTCGTGCTCAGCGCCCGCATGGACGCCAGCACGGCACCGAACAGGCCCGAGTACACCACCGACTCCGCCATCGACCCCGACTGGTCCACGGCGAGGATCACTTCGCGCTGCACGCTGAGCTGGCGCCGGCCGAAGCCGACCAGCCGCTCGGGCACGATGGTCTTCAGCTCGGGGGAGTAGTGCTTCAGGTTCGTGCGTACGGTGCGGGCCCAGTCGATGTCCGCGGCCCGCGGGCGCTGCGTGCGGGCTGCGCGGTCGAGCGCGCCCCGGATCGCCGCGCGCGTGGGTTCGGCCAGGCGCTCCTCGAGCTCGGCCACCACGGTGCGCACGACCGAGCGCGCCGTCTCCTTCGTCTCCTCGGGCAGCACGCCGTTGAGCGACAGCAGCGTGCCGACCAGGTGCACGTCGGGTTCGACCGCGCTCAGCAGCTCCGGCTCCATCAGCATGCGGGTGAGGCCGAGCCGGTCGACGGCGTCGCGCTGCATCACCTGCACGACCGAACCCGGAAAGTACCGCCGGATGTCGCCGAGCCAGCGGGCGACGCGCGGCGCCGAGGAGTTGAGGGTCGCGCCGCGGCGGTCGCCCGAGCGGACGGGCTCGTCGCGCCGGTCGTAGAGGGCCGCGAGCACGGCGTCGAGGCCACTGTCCTCTTCGGACAGCGAGCGGCCGGTGCCGTCCTCGCCACCGCCGAGCACGAGGCGCCAGCGGCGCAGACGATCGGGGTCCGGGGTGGTCATGACGCTGCTCCGAGAAGGGTCGCGAGCACGGGCAGGGCACTGCGGGCGCGGATCTCGTCCAGCTCGTCGGCGGCGAGGCGAGTCGCGGGGGCGCCGCCGGAGAGGGTGGCGGCGCGTTCGCCGATGGCGCGTTTCTCCGGTCCCGCGAAGGCGCCGAAAGTGCGGCGCAGCAAGGGAAGCACCTCGGTGAACACGTCGGACGGGATGGTGCCCAGCCAGGTGTCGACGACCCGCAGCATGCGCTCGTCGTGGACCAGCAGGAGCGCGCCGCCGGCGAAGAAGCCCTCGACGTAGGCCGCACCCGCGGCCGGCTCGACACCCGGGGTGAGCGCGCGGCCGAGGCGCAGCTCGACCTCCGCGCTGTCGAACAGGTCGGCGTCGTGCAGCAGCCGCACGATGCGGCCGGCGAGCAACGACGGCAGGGAGTCGCGGCCGGCGAGCTTGCGCAGCGCGGTGAGCCAGCGTTCGCGCGCCGCGTCGCCCAGGAGGGTCGTGGCTTCGTGGATGTTGTCGATCAGGTCGCAGAACTTCCGGGCCGCGTCGTCGTCGATGCCGTGGACGGCCGGCGGCAGCCCGGCGCACACGCGGGTGAGCAGGCGGTCCGCGACCTCCCGCAGCTGCGCGATGTCGGTTCCGCGCACATCGCCGTAGCGGGTGGACCGGGCCAGCGGGGGCAGTGAGGTCATGAGGTCGGCGACGTCGGTGTCGGCCGCCGCGCGGACGTCGAGTGCGGTCAGCACCTCCGGCAGCGCGTCGCCGAGACCGGCGAGCAGGCAGCCCTCCACGGCCGTGGTGATGTCGGCGAGCGGCGGCTTGCCGGCCATCGCCTCGCGCACGCGGGCGGACGCCGCCGAGGCGACGGTGGTGCCGTGCACGGCGGCCGCGACCAGGTCGACCTCGAAGCCCGGCTCCCAGCACAGCGTCCACGTCTCGCGGAAGGTGCCCTTGCTGCGTGTCGCCGAGATTTCCGGGCTGCCCCAAGGGATGTCGAGCAGCCTGAGCCGGTGCAGCAGCCGCGAGCGGTCGAGGCCGCCGGGCGTGCGCAGGTCGAGATCGAGCTCGCGCGCGGTCGGCTCGCGTTTGAGCCGCAGCCGGCGCGCGGTCGCGATCAGGTCGGCCGCGAGCGGAGCCTGCGGCACAGCTTCGGGGACCTCGCCGAGTCGTTCGCCGACTACGAGCTTGCGCGTGACGAGGTCCGCCTGCACGTCGTCGCCCGAGCACAGCACCGAGCGCGTGGCGGCGTCGACCTCCGCCAGGCCCGCCGAGGACCTGCCGCGCAGCGCCGCCAGCGTTTCCGCCAGTCGCACCGCCTCGATTACGTGCGCCGTCGAGACCGGCAGGTCCTCCTCGCGCAGCACCCCGGCCACGGCGGTGAGCCAGCGCGCGGTGACGTCGTCGGCCGTGGTGAACAGGTGGTGGTACCAGCCGGGCGAGCGCACGCCCGCGCCGTAGCCGCTCGCCGTGGCGAGCCGGCCGTGGGTCCACGGCACCCACGTGCACACGACCTTGCGCTTCGGCAGTCCTTTGAGGACGGTCTGGTCCCGGGTCGCCGGCGGCAGGGGATCGGCCAGCGCCGGTACGTGCCACGCGCCGCACACCACGGCGATGCGCTCGAAGCCTTCCTTACGCGTCTTGCGGAGCACGCCGCGCATGTACGCCTCGCGGCGCTGTTCGTGGAGGTCCTCGGGGCGTTCGTCCTCGCGCAGCGCGGTCATCGCCTCCGCGATCACCTCGAACGGCGACTCCCCGCCGCGCCGCGACTCCACGACGTCGTCCCACCACCGCTCGGGGTCGTCGTAGCCGCCCGCGGCCGCCAGCTCGGCGAGCGGATCGGTGCGCGGCACGCGATCTTCGTCGCCGAGCGCGAACTGGTGCGCGGCCGGCAGGTCGCAGAACCGCACGGGCACCCCGGCTTCCGCGGCGTAGCGCAGGGCCTGCCACTCGGGGCTGAACACCGCGAACGGCCAGAACGCCGCGCGCGACACGTCGTCGGCGGCGTACGCGAGCAACGCGACGGGCGGCCGCATGTCCTCGTCGGCCGCCAGGCCCACGAGCTGGTCGGCTTCGGGCGGGCCCTCGATGAGCACCACGTCGGGCTCCAGCTCGGCGAGCCTCGCGGCCACCGCCCGAGCCGAACCCGGCCCGTGGTGCCGGATCCCGAGCAGGTGCGTGGTCATCCGCTGATCTCCTGCCCCGCGCGGTAGAAGTCGGCCCAGCCGTCGCGTTCGCGGACCACGGTTTCGAGGTACTCGATCCAGATCGCGCGGTCGGCGACCGGGTCCTTCACCACGGCGCCGTGGATGCCGGCGGCGACGTCCTGCGCCCGCAGCACGCCGTCGCCGAAGTGCGCGGCGAGCGCGAGCCCGCCGGTGAGCACGCTGATCGCCTCGGCCGTCGACAGCGTGCCCGACGGGGTCTTGACCGCGGTGCGCCCGTCTTCGGTGCGGCCGGCGCGCAGCTCGCGGAACACCGTGACGACGCGGCGGATCTCGGTCAGCTCGGCCGCTTCGGCGGGCAGCGCGAGCGAGGCGCCCAGCTGCGCGACCCGGCGGCTGACGATCTCCACCTCGGCCTCGGCGGTGTCGGGCAGCGGCAGCACGACAGTGTTGAACCGGCGGCGCAACGCGCTCGACAGCTCGTTCACGCCCTTGTCGCGGTTGTTGGCGGTGGCCACGAGCGTGAAGCCGGGGCGTGCTTGAACCTCGGTGCCGAGTTCGGGCACGGGCAGGGTTTTCTCCGACAGGACGGTGATCAGCGAGTCCTGCACGTCGGCCGGGATGCGGGTGAGCTCCTCGAGGCGGGCCACCTTGCCGTCGCGCATCGCGCGCAGGATGGGGCTTTCCACGAGCGCCTGTTCGCTCGGGCCCTCGGCGATCAGGCGCGCGTAGTTCCAGCCGTAGCGGATCTGCTCTTCGGCGGTGCCCGCCGTGCCCTGCACGAGCAGCGTGGAGTCGCCGCTGATCGCGGCGGCGAGGTGCTCCGACACCCACGTCTTGGCGGTGCCCGGCACGCCGAGCAGCAGCAGCGCGCGGTCGGTGGCGAGCGTGGCGACGGCGACCTCGATCAGGCGGCGCGGGCCGACGTACTTCGGGCTGATCTCGGTGCCGTCGGGCAGCGTGCCGCCCAGCAGGTACGTGACCACGGCCCACGGCGAGAGCAGCCACGACGGCGGCTTCGCGCGGTCATCGGCCGCGGCCAGCGCGGCCAGTTCACCGGCGTACTCCTGCTCGGCGTGGGGCCGGAGGACTGCGGACGTCATGAGAGCTCCTCGTGCATTTCGCGGCGGAAAGTCAGGGTTTCGGCCACGGCGCGCCGCCACGGGGCGGCTTCGCCGGGCTGGGGGACCAGGGACAGGCGGTGGCGCAGGCAACCCGGCGGCACCGCTTTGGCGATGAGCGCGGCGGCGTGGGCCACCAGCCGGTGGTCCTGCTGCGCGGCGACCCAGTCGAGCAGCACCCGGCCCAGCTCCTCGGGCCACGGTTGCGGCAGGTCGAGGATCAGCCGCGTGAGCGCTTCGACCTTCAGGCCGCGCGCCAGCTTCGCGATGGTGGCGGCCTGCTTCTCCGGCGCGAGTACACCGACGAGCGCCGCCGTGGCCCGGCCGCCGGGTTCGGCTTCCACGAGCGCCTGCGCCCACGCCTCGTCGCGCTGCCGGATCGCCGCCGTGGCCCAGCTTTCGCGCACCACGGTGAGCGGGCAGCCCTCCACGAGCATGCCCACGAGGTCGCCCGGCGTGCCGAACTCCGCCCAGAAGGCAAGCGGAGTGGCGGCGATGATCGCCCGCAGCCGCGCGGTGTCCTGCCCGGGCCCGTGGGGCACGCGGACGCCGTCGCGTACCAGCGACTCGTCCGGCCCCGGCAGCGTGACCTGCAGGACGTCGGCCCGCAGCGACCGGCTGCGCACGGTGACGCACTCCTGCAGCCGCGCCGCCATCCGTTTGCCGAGCCCGGTGTCGGGCAGCCCGCCGAGCAGCCGCACAGCGGTGTCGCGCACCGCCGCCGCCCGGTCGGAGAGGGCCGCGTCGAGGAACGGCTCGTCGTCCTGGGTGAGGTGGCGGCCCAGCAACGCGAGGAACACCGCGCGCAGGTCGGCCGGCTCGGTGCGCCACGTCGCCATGAGCGCCGCGCGCGCCGCCGCGGGATCCTGCGCGAGCGCCCGTTCGAACCACGCCTGGCGCCGTGCGGGAGTGCCGAACTGCCAGGCGTCGTCGCTGTCGTCCTCGACCTCGGCGACCAGGAACGCCCAGCCGGTGTTGCGCTCGCCCAGCCACGCCCCGACCGGCCCCGCCACCTCCCCGAGCGGCGCCCGCAACGACACCCGCGCCCGCGCCGCGTCCGCCAGCGCCGGCAGCAGCTCCGGCCCCACCCGCAACCCTTGCCCGGCCGCCGTGTGCAGCCACTCTTCGAGCAGTTCGGGCCGGTTCGCGTGCAGCAACCGCGCCAGCCGCTCCCGCGCGAGCGGCGAGACGAACCGCCGCCCGTCGGGCTTGGCCGGCTCCTCGCGGCGCGCGTTCGCCACGGGGAGGCGGCCCGCACGGCGGTAGTTGGTGAGCAACGCCGCGGTGGCGAGCACGGCGTCTGCCTGGTCTTCGGCCTTGCCCGCGACCTCCCGCACCTCGTCCGGCAGCCCGCTCACGTCGAGACTCCGGCGGCGCGTGCCCAGCAACGCCGTGCCGACGAGGTCTTCCCACGCCTTCATCGGCCCACCACCTTCTCGGCTTTTCCGCCGGCACGCGCCTGCAGACGACCCGGGCCCCGCCCCGCGGCGATGGTGGGCGCGGAGGAACGGCCGGTCGCCGCTGTAGAGCGCGGGTGCGGCTGCGGGAGATGCGTTCCCGAGCCGGTGGCCGGCCGGGTTGGCCGGACTGGGCGGGTCGGGAATCGTTGAGCGGCCGCGCGTGCAGGACGGTTCCCGGCCTTGGTCGGGTAGGTGGTTGTGAGGTGCGGTGCGGGCCTGGGTTGTTTGGTCGGGTGCGCGGGGAACTGTTGCTCGGCTGCGCCTGCTGGACGATGTTCGGCCTTGGCCAGGTAGGTGGTTGCGGGATGGACTGCCGGCCTGGGTTGTTTGGTTGGGTGCGCTGGCAGTTGTTGCCCGGCGGCGTCTGCTGGACGGCTCCCGGTCTCGATCGGGAAGGTGGTTGCGGGGTGCGGTGCGGGCCTGGGTTGCTTGGTTGGGTGCGCCGGGCACTGTTGCTCGGCTGCGCCTGCTGGACGGCGTTCGGCCTTGGCCGGGCAGGTGGTTGCGAGGTGTGCTGCCGGCCTGGGCTGGTTGGTCGCGCGCGCCGCGGACCGTTGCTCGGCTGCGTTGGCGGGACGGC
Source organism: Amycolatopsis sp. NPDC051372 (assembly GCF_040682095.1). Classification (NCBI taxonomy): domain Bacteria; kingdom Bacillati; phylum Actinomycetota; class Actinomycetes; order Pseudonocardiales; family Pseudonocardiaceae; genus Amycolatopsis; species Amycolatopsis sp. NPDC051372. Next base: position 188,673 of record NZ_JBFBAF010000011.1, on the reverse strand, counting down.
GCTCGGACTCGGTTGGGCAGGTGGTTGCGGGGTGCACTGCCGGCCTGGGCTGATTGTTCAGGCGCGCCGGCCGTTGTTGCCCGGCGGCGCCTGCCGGACGGCTCCCGGTCTCGGGCGGGCACGTGGTTGCGGGGTGTGCTGCCGGCCTGGGCTGGTTGGTCGGGCGCACTGGCGACAGATCGCCGGTCGAGACGTTCGGTTGAAGCCTTGGCGCGGCGGGGTCCGCGTGGTGCGAAGGCGGCGCCGTCGGCACAGCGGACCGGCGTGGGTGCGGCCGTGGCGCGGGCTGATGTGCTTGCGGTGCCAAGGTTTCCGGTCTCTCCCACAGTGTCGAAGTCACAGGCGCACCACGCCGTTCGGGTGCCAGCACGTCAGGGGGCGCAGGCCGGCCGGGGTCAGTTCGGCCGCGAGGGTCACCGGGTGTTCCGCGGCGAGGGCGAGCAGGGGCCACGGGTCGACGCCCGGCAGCAGGGGCAGGGCGGCACCGTCCACATCGGACAGGGCCCAGCCGCCGTCGTGGCGGGCGGGGGTGAGGTCGGACAGGAGCACGGGCCAGCGGTCGAGCCACGGGTCCACGGCGAGGGCCTCGGCGAACGCCGCCAAGGCGTCGGCGACGGTGTCGCCGCGGGGGACCGGGGTCGGGACGGCCGCGGTGCGATCCGCGACGAGCGCGCGCAAAGGCAGCGCGCCCGGGTGGAAGGCGAGCTCGCCGGGGACGACGTAGCCCGGGGGCAGCGAGCTGTCCAACGGCCGCCCGGGCGGGGCGAAGGACAGGACCAGCGCCACGCGCCCCGAATGGCGGCCGCGCAGCCAGGTGCGACGGGTGCGGAGGCTGTCCTGTTCGTCGTCGACCGCGCCGGTCACGAGCCACTGGTCGGCGACGCGTTCACCGGACTCCAGCACCTGCGCGGTGCCAGCCGAGAACCCCAGGCGCGTGCGCACGGTTTCGGCCAGCGCCGAAGGCAGCTCGTCCAGGCGCAGCGCCGCGCCCGCCAGTACGTACAGCAGCGACAGCTCGGCCAGCAGGTCACCCGGCCAGTCGCGGCCGCGCCCGACCAGCCCGGCCGCGCGCCGGAGGCCGCCGGCCAGGCCCGGCGCCTGGGCGTCGATCATCCGCGCGGCTACTGTGCGCAGCTGCTCAGCACCGCCTCCGAAACCGCCGCCGCCGTCGAAACCACCGCCCTCGAACGCACTGCGTTCGAAACTCGCGAAGCCGGCACCAACACGGTCGGTCAGCCAGCCGCGCAGCTCCGCCGCGCCCGCGGTGACGCGCGCGAGCCGCTCCTGCGCCCGTTTGGCGGCGGCTTCCAGGTCCTTCGGCGCGTCCGGTTTGCGTTCCGCGCGCGACGCCCGCGCCTCTCGTTCGGCAAGCCACGTGGCGACATCGGGCTCCTCGGCAGCGGACGGCACCTGCTCCGCCGACCACAGCAGCAGCAACCCCAGCGCGTGCTTGCACGGGAACTTCCGCGACGGGCACGTGCACTTGAACGCCGGCCCCGCCAGCTCGACCACCGTGCGGTACGGCTTCGCGCCACTGCCCTTGCACGAACCCCACACCGCCCGCGCCGAAGCGCCCGCACCCGACCACTTCGCCGGCGCCGCGAGCCCTCGCCCGGCCTTGGCCGACGCCGGGTCCGGCGCGAGCCCGGCGACTTGCTCGGGACTCCAGCGCGCTGCCACCTGTTCGGCCACGTTTCCCTTGCCGCTCCGTGTTTCCGACCCCGTGAGGGGCTGACCGGAGAAGCATCTCATCCGCCACCGACAGTTTCCGAGACCTGCCCGGCCGCGATGAAAAACGCCGGACCGCACAACGGCGATCCGGCGTTTCAGCGTGCCAAGGGAGCAAACAGGGTCAGGACTTGACCGCACCCCGCCAGCGCACGGTCGGGCGCAGCCGCTCGGAGTTCACGCGGTGCTTGTTCGAACCGACGATGTCGAACATCGACTCGATCAGCGTGTCCGACAGCAGGTGCGGCTGCAGGCCGAGCTCGACGAGCCCGGTGTGCTTCACGTTGTAGTAGTGCTCGGGCTGCTCGACCCGCGGGTTCTCGAGATTCTCGATCTGCACCGGGCCGGGGAAGCAGTTCGCGACGATGTCGGCGATCTGCGCCACCGAGTAGCTCTCGGTCATCTGGTTGAACACGCGGAACTCGCCGCGGTCGGCCGGGTTCTCCACGGCCAGGCGGATGCACTCCACGGTGTCGCGCACGTCGATCAGGCCGCGGGTCTGGCCGCCCTTGCCGTAGACGGTCAGCGGCTGGCCCAGCACCGCCTGGATCACGAAGCGGTTCAGCACGGTGCCGAACACCGCGTCGTAGTCGAACCGGGTCGCCAGGCGCGGGTCGAGGGTGGTCTGCGCCGTCTGCTGGCCGTACACGACACCCTGGTTGAGGTCGGTGGCGCGCAGGTCCCAGATGCGGCAAGCGAACTCGATGTTGTGGGAGTCGTGCACCTTCGACAGGTGGTAGAAGGAGCCCGGCTTCTTCGGGTAGAGCATGCGGTCCTTGCGGCCGTTGTGCTCGACCTCGAGCCAGCCTTCTTCGATGTCGATGTTGGGCGTGCCGTACTCGCCCATCGTGCCGAGCTTCACCAGGTGGATGTCCGGGTTGATCTCGGCGATCGCGTAGAGCAGGTTCAGATTGCCGACGACGTTGTTCTGCTGCGTGTAGACGGCGTGCTCGCGGTCGATCATCGAGTACGGCGCGGACCGCTGCTCGGCGAAGTGGACGATCGAATCGGGAGCGAAGTCGCGCACGGCCGAATAGGTGAACTCGGCGTCGCACAGGTCGCCTTCGAACAGGGCGATCTTCTTGCCCGAAACCTCCTCCCACGCCGCGATGCGCGTGGGCAGGTCTTCGATCGAGACGAGACTGTCGGCTTCGAGTTCCACGTCGTACTTGCGCCGGGCGTAGTTGTCCAGAACAGCCACTTCGTGGCCTTTGTCCGACAAGTGCAATGCCGTGGGCCAGCCGAGGTAGCCGTCACCGCCGAGAACCAGCACTCGCATTGAAAAGCCTTTCCGTATCGTTTACGCGACAAGCACGCTGATTCCTCTTTGTACATGACGCCTTGAACACGTCCGAACCTATCGACCGGGTGCTGATGATCACCTGGCAGACAGCTGTGAATCTACTGTGCGTCGGGGGGCCGCACGGCAGGCGGATCGGCCCGAGGGGAGACTGGGGGACATGACGACGGTAACCAACCCGGTGGAGCCTCGCACGACGGAGGATTCACCCCGGCGCCGGCGTCGCCTCGCCGGAAGGTTCTTCCGCGCGGCCACCAGTTCGGTCGCGGCGACTTTGCTCAGCCAGGCGGCGTTGCTCACGGTGCTCGCGATCGGCGGCGCTCCGTGGCTGGCCAGCGCGTTCGCGTTTGCCGCGGGCGCGGTGCTGAACTTCTTCCTCACCCGCCGCTGGGTCTGGGGCCGGCGCGGGAAGCCGGCCCTCGGGCACGAGCTGCTGCCCTACGTCGTCGTCATCTCGCTCGGCGGGCTTGCCTCCGTGGGGCTCACCACGCTCACCGGTCACCTGCTCGCGCCGCTGAACCTGCCGCACGCCTGGTGGATCGTTTTCATCGACGGTGCGTACGTGCTCAGTTACGCACTGGTTTTCGTGGTGAAGTTCACGATGCTCGACCGCTTCGTGTTCGCCCGCGGCGCAGCACGTACCCCCGCCACCACGTCCCCGTCATGACCCGCGCGTAGTTCGCGCCGTAGACGACGCTGCCGCCCTTCTTGCTCTTGCCGGCCTTGCGCAGCCGCATGCTCATCGGCCGTTCGAGCACCCGGGCGCCGCGCGCGGTGACTCCCAGCAACAGTTCCGAAGACTGGTACTGCGGCTCGTTGAGCGGAATCGCGCACGCGAGCTCAGCGCGCATGGACCGGAAACCGAAGGACGTGTCGGTGATCTTCCGCCACGTCAGCGCCGAAGCCAGCCACGCGAACACGCGCACGCCGAGCCAGCGCATGCGGCTGTCGGCCTCTTCGTGGCCCAGCCGCCGCGATCCCGTGACGAAGTCGGCGGTGCCGTCGAGCAGTGGTGCGACCAGTTCCGCCATTTCGCTGTTGTCGTACTGGCCGTCGCCGTCGGTCGTCACCACGTAGCGCGCGCCGCGTTCGGCCGCGAGGTGGTAACCGAGGCGCAAAGCCGCGCCCTGGCCCCGGTTCGTCGGCGCGACGCACACGTAGGCGCCGTGCTTCTCGGCGATGGCGGCGGTGTCGTCGCTGCCGCCGTCGACGACCACGAGCACGTCCACCGGCAGGCCGAGGCACTCGTCGGGCATCTTCTCGAGCACCTGGCCGATTCCGCCTGCCTCGTTGTAGGCGGCGATCACCACGGTCAGCTCCGAAAGCTTCGCGCCCGGGTGCCGGTCGTCGAAATCCTTGACCGCGCCGACATCCACGGCGTCCGGGTACGCGGCGAGGCGTCGGCGGCTCGCGGCCGTGAGCGTGGTGAAGCCCAGTGCGCCCGCGACGGGCAGCAGCACGAGCGCCGGGAGCTGGTAGCGCCAGGAGAACTCGAACACCGCCGACGCGAACAGGAGGAACAGCCCGGAACCTGCGGCGAGCAGCGCGCCGCTGCGGGCCTTGTCGCGCGGTTTCTTGCGGCGCAGCATGGTGAGCAGGCCGAGCAGGGCGAAGAACCCGAGCACGGCCCCGGGCACGAAGCCGCCGTTGATCTGGTAGTCGCGCAGGAAAGTCGCGATCGGCTCGTTCACGCTCGGGTTCACGCCGTCGTACTGCTGCGTGATCATCGCGATGTCGGCCGGTTCGTTCCACTCCGGGTAGGTCTGCTGGAACTGCCAGCGGTCGATCGGCACGTCGTTGATCGCCGTGCTGCGCGTGAACCGGAAGCTCTTCGAGAAGTCGCTCAGGATCGCCTTCGTGACGTCCCACCACTGGACCTTGAGCACGTCGATCGAGAACTCGTGCGCCAGAACGGTGCGGTCGGCGCCGGGCGGCAGCGGGCCCGGCCACGCCGGGTCGAGGTCGGCGTGTGTGTAGTTGTCCACCAGGCGGGTCGACACGTCTTCGGTGGGGCAGAACACCTGGATCTCGGGCGCCAGGTGCAGGTTCGCGCAGTCGGCGACGGCGGCGGTGCGCCCGTAGAGCATGCTGCCCGAAGGCCCGGTCAGCCCCCACTTTCCGGTCTGTGCCTTGACTTCCGCGGCGTAGGGCACGATCACGACGAGCATCGCCAGCACGCCGATGCCGGCGTTGCGCCAGCCGCGCCACGTCCGCCACGCGCTGCCGGCGCTGAGCACGTACAGCAGGAACGGCACCGCGAGCGCGACGCCGATCAGCCGCACCAGCACGGCGAACCCGACCACGAGACCCGCGAGCGCGATCCGCCGCCAGTTCGGCGCGCTCTTCGCCAGCAGGAGCCACAACAGCCCCAGCAGCAACGCTTCGAACAACACCTCGGACATGATGTTCTGCTCGATCTGCAGCTGGTAAGCGTCCAGCAGCAGCGGCGCCGTCGCGAGCGCCGAGACCCAGCGGCGCGCGCCGAGCCGGCGGGCCAGCGCGTAGATCCCCACCGCGATCGCCAGTCCGCCCACGTGCTGCACGGCCGCGACCCACGACAGCCCGCCGACCGCCAGCAGCGGCCGCAGGATCAGGTCGTAGCCGATCGGGTTGAGCTGGTCGGCGCGCAGCGCGTGCAGGTTGTCCAGGTACCGGTAGGAGTCGATATACAGCAGCGCCGGCCGGTAGGCCACCCACGTGAGCACGCGCAGGACCGTGCCCGCGACGAGCAGGAGGAGCAGGAAGGCGTGGCGGCGGAGGAACAGGCTCACGGGGTCGCTTTCAGGTCCAGTTCCGAGAAGTACTTCCAAGCGGTGGCGAGGCCGTCGGCGAGCGAGATCGCCGGGGTGAAGCCGATGGTCTCGGCACTGGCGGACACGTCGACGACGACCGCGGGCATCTCGCCCTTCGGCGCGGCCACGTGCTCCACGGGCAGCTCGGCACCCGTCACGTCGCGCACGGTCTGCACCATCTCCAGCACCGACACCGAATGCCCGGCGCCGACGATCGCCCGGCCGGAGTAACCGCTTTCGAGCGCGAGCGCGATGGCGCGCACCACGTCGTCCACGTGCACGAGGTCGCGGCGCTGCTCGCCCGTGCCGTACACGCGCACGCCCTCGCCCGCCATCGCGGCGCGCATCATGCGCGGCACGAAGCTGTCCTTGTGCGACATGCCGGGGCCGTAGACGTTGGTGAACCGCAAGACACACGTCGTCATGCCGTACGCCCCGGAGTAGCCCGACAGCAGCATCTCGCACGCGGCTTTCGTGGCGCCGTAGGGCGTGAGCGGCCGCGTGGGCAGGTCCACGGTGATGGTCGAGGTGCCGACGTCGCCGATCACGGCGTTGGTGGAGGCGAGCACGACGGTCTGTACCCCGCGTTCGCGCGCGAGCTCCAGCAGCCCGTGGGTCACGGCGACGTTCTCGGTGAACGTGTCGTCGGGCAGCTCCACCGACTTCAGCACCGACGTGAGCGCCGCGAGGTGGACGATGGCGCTCGTACCGGCGGTGACGGCGGCTTCGCGGGTCCCCGCGTCGCGCAGATCGCCGGTGACCACGCGCACGCCCTCGTCTTCGGTGACGTACGGGACCCGGTCCACGACGGTGACGGGGTAGCCGCGATCACGCAGCTCGCGCACGGCCGCGCGGCCGATGAAGCCGCTGCCACCGGTGACGACGACGGGTGTCCTTTCAGGACCGTTCTCCAGCACCATGGCGCACAACCTACCTCCGCAGCCTGTGAGCCAGGACAGCGGACGAGCGCGCCCGGGCCGATCGGTCCCGGATGTCCGGTAGGTCCGCCCGCTCCCGGCGCCCGTGTGTGGCCACCCCCAGTGACCACACACGGACGCCCGTCTCGTTTTCGCGACATCCCGTGCGCCGGAGTGTAGCGTTGACTGGACGGTTGATGTCAAGTTTTCGTGACAGCTATGCTTCATGTCGTCACGAGCGGAGGACGGTTGGGGGACTGATGACCGGGACGCCGGACACCGGGGACGCAGGGGACACGGCGAGCGGTCCCGACGAGGAGACCAGCTTCGCCGAACGGCTCGCGCACTTGATCTCGACGGTGCACCCGCCGGACCGCAAGCCCTACTCCTACCGCGAGATCGCGCAGGGGGTCGCCGAGCTCACCGGGGTGAGCATGTCGGCCACCCACGTGCAGCAGCTCGCCGTCGGGGCGCGGCGCGACCCGAAGCGCTCGCACATCCAGGCGCTGGCGCGGTTCTTCGGCGTGCCCGTCACCTACTTCTTCGACGACGACGTGGCCGAGCGCGTCGACGGGCAGATCGCCGACGTCGTCGCGTGGCGCGACACCGGCGCCCGCGACCTCGCGCAGCGCGCGATGCGCCTCTCCGAACGCGACCGCGACACCGTGTCGGCGCTGGTGGACCAGCTCAACAGCTACGACGCCGGGCGCGAGCGCTCCCGCCGCGGGCGCAAACCCGAGTAGCTATGCTGATCATCGCCGGGGCGCCGCGGTGCACCCGGCTGGTCCAGCCGCCGAGCGCACCGGGAGGGGTCATCGACCCGAGCCTGAGGGCGCGCGCCCGCACCCGAGTGCGTGAGCTGCTGCGCGACGTGCCGCCACCTCGCCCGTGGTCGATGAACGCGTGGGTCGACGAGCTGGAACGCCGCCGTGGCCGCGACATCGACCTGGTGGCGGTGGAGTACGAGCCGGGCCGGCCCTCGGGCGCCTGGCAGCGGCGCCCGGACTACGACCTCATCGCCTACACCGCCGGCACTTCGCCGTTGCACCAGGACCACATCATCGCCCACGAGCTCGCACACCTGCTGTGCGAGCACCGCGGGTCCTGCGTGATGTCCGACGCCGAGGCCGTGGCGCTGGCGCCCGACCTCAGTGCCCACACGCTGTCGCACCTGCTCACGCGCGTGACGACCGACGTAGACGAGTACGAGGCCGAGCTCATCGCCGTGCTGCTGATGAGCGCGGCGACGGCCGAGGACGAACCGCTCAGGCCCGGTGCGTCCGGGCGCTCGGCCGATCGTGCGCGGCGGCTCGCGTCGCTGCTCGGGTAGCGGCCGGATGATCGACGCGCTGTTCTTCGGGGTCGGGCTCGTCGCCGTGGCTGCCGGGATCTGGCGCGCCGTGCGGGCGCGGCGCACCGGCGCGGCCACCGGGCTGGCCACGAGCCTGATCGCGCTCGGTCTCGCGTTGTTCTTGCTGGCCGACAGCGCGCAGGCGATCGAAAGCCGGATCTATCCGAGCCTGGGGCGGCTGCTGTCGAACCTCGCGACGATGGTGGCCGCGTACGGCATCGAGGTCACCGTCGCCGAGATCGGTGGGGTGGCAGGGAAACGGCGCCGCAGCCGGCTCGCCGCGCTCGTGGTCGCGCTGGTCGTGCTTGTGGTGGCGTTCTTCTCGACCCGCGGCCTGCCGGTGGGCATCGGCCTGTTCGACGAGCTGTACCGGACCAATCCGACGCTGGTCGCCTACATCGTGGTCTACACGCTCTACCTCGGGTTCGCGGTGGTGGACATTGCGATCGTGTCGGCGGGCGCGGTCCGGGCGGGCGCCGGCGCGCTGCGAGCCGGACTCGGGCTGATGCTCGTGGCGTGCGTGTTCGCGCTAGCCTACCTCGCGGGCAAGATCGTCGATCTCGTCGCCGACGTGACCGCCGAGCACCCGGTCGCGGTGGTCTGCCGCGGCGCGTTCTCGACGGTCGACTGCGCGCTGGCCGTGGGCTTCCCGGCGATCTCGGTGCTGCTCATCGTGGTCGGCCTGACCGTGCCGGCGATCCCCGCCGCCGGGCGCGCGGTGCGTGACGCGCGGACGCGGGCCGAGCTGCGCCCGCTGCGCGAGCACCTCGCCGAGCGGTTCCCCGATGTCGTGCGCCTCGGCCGCGCGGGCGCGACCGGGCGCGAGCGGCTGCTGACGGTGCTGAGCGAGATCAACGACGGCCTGCTGCTCGCCGGTATCCCGCCGGCGGCTCCGCCCGAGACGGCGGCCGACCTGCTGCGGGAGGGTGGCGGTGACGCCGCGACGGGTGCAGCGGGCGACGTCGAAGGCGACACCGCGTTCGCCGCCGACGTGGCGCGGCTGCGGGCTATCGCGCGGGCGCTGCGAGGGGAGCGGTCAGCCGGAGCTGCCAACTCTGTCCGGTGAGCACGACCAGGTGCAGCGCCTCGGCGCGAGCGGTCAGCGGCAGGAGCCGCTCCACGCGCCGCGTCACCTCGGTGTTCTGCTCGTCGCTGCCGCCCATCGCGACCGTGAGGTGGGCCGGCGGGTGCGGGCCGAAGCGGCCGCCGTACGGCTGGACGCCGGGCCAGCGGTCGCACGCGGCGTCGGCGAGCGGCTGCAGCGCCGGGGCCGCCGCGGCGACGAACCCGGGGGCGACCACCACCTCGGCCAGTGCGACGTCGATCGCTTCGTGGGCGGCCGCCAGCGCGGTCACGGCGGCGTCGACCTCGTCCGTGAGCTCGGCGGCGGGCAGGAACGGGTAGAGCGCCGTGACGTGCGGCGGCAGGCCGGGCCGCACGAGCGGGGGACTGACCGCGACGGCGGCCTCGAGCAGGCCGGCCGCGGCGGGGAGCTCGACGACGAGGGCACTGGTTCCGGGAGCGGGCACGAAGTGATCTTCCCGCACCCGTGCCGTATCGAGAAATTGAGGCTAACCTACGTTCTCGGGTGTACCCGAATGGGAACCCTAAGTCTTCCCCAAGTTTTCCGCTGCACTGTGGGCCGGGCTCTACACTCGGTGAATGAAGATCGTCCTATGGACCGCATTGTGCGGATTGTGTGCCCTCGCCGGCCACGTGCTCCTGGGCGTCGTGGCTGTTTCCCTGCTCCTGGCCTGTGTTCCCGTGCGCCGGGAAGTCGGGCGGGGAGCCGAAGAAAGAGAATTGATCACCACCCGCGGCTGATATTCTCCGGGTCGCCGCGCAATTGCAATTCAGCGGTAATAACCGTCCACGGGCCGGCGGGCTTCGTCGAACAACGCGGGGCCCTGCAGTTCGAAACTCGCGCCGGGCGTGGGCGGTTTGAGGGTGGCCAGCTGCTGCGTGGACAGCGCGAAGACCACCCGGCCGAGTCCTGACCGTTCGATGGCGCCCGTGCACATCCCGCACGGCTGGCAACTGGTGTACATCGTCGTCAGCGCGGCCGCCTCGGGGCTGAGCTCGCGCGCGGCCCAGCGCGCTAGCTTCAGCTCGGGGTGCGCGGTGATGTCCCGGTCCGTGAGCGACGTGTTCCACTCCTCGATGAGCACCTTGCCGTCGGCGGTGGCGAGCAGCGAGCCGAACGGCGGGTTCCCGCTCGCCCGCGCCGTGGCGGCGAGCTCGATCGCATGGCGGAGCAGGGCCTCGGTCATCGTGGTCCCCTTTCGAGGGAGTGCTGCTTCCAGGCGTCCGCGACGGCCGCGAGCGCCCGCCAGGCCGCCGAGGGCCGCCGGGTCTCTTCAGGGTCGCCCGAGAACGGGTCGAACACCACGTCTTCGGCGCCGAGCCGCCGAAGTTCCTCCAGATCGCTCAGGACCTGCTCCAGCGTGCCCTCGCCCGCGAGCCGGTCGGCGGGCGGCGAGTCGGTGAGCCGCAGGACGATCCGCGGCGCGAACCCGGGCACCGGCCTGCCCTCGGCGTCGGCGAGGGTCCGCAGCCGGCAGAGCGCGTCGCGCACCCACGGCAGCCGGAAGCGCAGCGGGTGCCACGCGTCGCCGAAGCGCACCGAACGGCGCAGGGCGGCGTCACTGCCGCCGCCGATCCACAGGGGCACCCGGCCCGCGCGGTAGTCGTCCTCGTCGGCCCACGCGGCGCGGATGGTCGCCAGGTGCGCGTCGGTCAGCGCGCCGCGGCGTTCGAACGGCACGCCGAGCGCCGCGTACTCCTCGCGCGCCCAGCCGACGCCCACGCCGAGCAGGAACCGGCCGCCGCTGAGATCCGCCAGGTTCGCGGCCATGCGCGCGGTGAGCAGCGGGTGCCGGTAGGGGAGGATCAGCACGGTGGTGCCCAGCCGCACGTTCGCCGTCGCGCCCGCCAGCCACGACAACGTGGTGAACGGCTCGTAGAACGGCGCGGGGTACTGCGCCGCGACGTGGGGCGTGATGGCGACGTGGTCGGACACCATCAGCAGGTCGTAGCCGAGCCCCTCGCCGGTCTGCGCCCACGCGCGCAGCACACCGGGGTCGGTGCCGGGGCCGAAGTTCGGGATGTTCACACCGAGTCGCACGCCACCAACGCTATCGGCGCGGACCCGACCGGTGAAGGGAATCCGTCCGGCATATCGGCCCGATGGCCGTGGATCTGCCGGTAGATTGCGGGAATGGCCGAGACTCTCGACGACACCGACTGGGCGATCCTCGCCGAGCTGCAGCAGGACGGCCGGCTCGCGCTCACCGAGCTGGGCAAACGTGTGAGCCTCAGCGCCTCGGCGGCAACCGACCGCGTGCGCCGGCTCGAGGCGCTCGGCGTGATCACCGGCTACCGCGCCGAGGTCGACCTCGGCAAGGTCGGGTTCGGCGTGCTGGCCGTGGTGCGGCTGAAGTTCCCCGGCAACCACCACGAGCCGCTGCACCGGCTGCTGGCCGAACGCGCCGAGCTGATCGAGTGCCTGCGCACCACCGGCGACGACTGCTACACGCTCAAGGTCGCCGCCACGTCCATGGCGCACCTCGAGCAGCTCATGGGGGAGCTGGCTCGGTTCGGCAGCACGACCACGAACGTCGTCTACAGCCAGACGCTGCCGTACCGGGGGCCGCGCAAACCCGCCTGAGGAAATTCCCGCCGATTTGTCGAAGCGCGCCCGCCCCCTCCGACGCGTCCGTGAAGGGGCGCATCGAGCGTCCCCTCCGACCGAAGGAGACGACATGGGCACGGAGATCGACGTCCGGTGGGAAGGCGTGCTGGCGGGGACGCCGGAGCAGGTGTGGGACGCGTTCACCACGCACACCGGCGGCTGGCTGTGGGAGATCGCCTACGAGCCGCGCCCCGGCGGGGCCGAGCGCGGCCTGACGCCGACCGGCGGCACCGTCGTCGAGTGGGACCCGGCGCGGCGGTTCGTGACGCGCGCCGACTCCGCCGACGGCTGGTTCAACCAGCTCGACTACGACCTCGAGCCCCGCGGAGCCGGCACGCTGCTGCGCTACCGACACCGCTCGGTGCTCGGCGAGGACCACGACGTGCAGCTCGACTCGTGCCTGCACCACACGAAGTTCTACTACCACTCGCTCACCGAGTACGTCCGCCACTTCGCGGGCCGCGACGCGACGTACGTGTCGGCCGGTGCGCCGCCGTCCTCGGCCGACGGCGGGTTCGCGGCGGTGTGCGACGCGCTCGGCGTGGGTGACGCGGCTGTCGGCGACCGGGTCGTGGCCGCAGGACCGACGCGGATCGAAGGCGTCGTCGACTACCGCACCGACCGCTTCCTCGGCATCCGCACGGCCGGCGCGCTCTACCGTGTGTACGGCCGCGACGCGTGGGGCTGGCCGGTCGCCGTCGCGGCGCACGTCTTCGCCGGCCCCGCGGACCCGGAAGTGGCCTGGACCACCTGGCTGGCCCGTGTTTTCCCCGCGGGAACGGACGAATAGCCTGGGTCGCCGAGTGTTCACCCGCGCGTCGTTGATGGCGGCGCTCGGCCTCGCCTAGCGTCGGGCCGTCTTCGACCTATGCGGAGGAACGCATGTCCACTGGGGATCTCAGCCGGCGTAACTTGTTGCGTGTGAGTGGTGTCGTGGCGGCCGGAGCGGCGATGGGCATGCTGCCCGGCGTCGCGTTCGCGGCTCCCGCGCCGGGCACGGCGCAGCAGACCAAGACGGTCACGGGCACGTTCAAGCCCGACGTGCCGGACTGGTATTACCTGCCCGTCGACGTGCCCCGCGGGGTCAAACAGATCGATGTCGTCTACTCCTACGACCGGCCGACCGTGCCCGCCGGCGTGCGCGGAAACGCCTGTGACATCGGCATGTTCGGTCCCGAGGGCCACGACCTCGGCAACACCCGCGGCTTCCGCGGCTGGTCCGGCGGGTTCCGCGACCGCTTCTCGATCAGCGCTTCCGACGCCACGCCCGGCTATGTCGCCGGCCCGATCAAGCAGGGCCGCTGGCACGTGATCCTCGGCCCGTACACCGTGGCACCCCAGGGCATGAACTACCGCGTGGACATCACGCTGACGTTCGGCGCGGACGACAAGCCGTTCAAGCCGAACCCCGCGCCGGAGACGGCTCCGGCGCGCCAGCGCGGCAAGTCCTGGTACCGCGGCGACTGCCACCTGCACACCGTCCACTCCGACGGCAAGCGCACGCCGGACCAGCTCGTCGCCGACGCCCGCGCGGCCGGGCTCGACTTCATCGTCTCCACCGACCACAACACCAAGAGCTCGCAGCTGATCTGGGGCGACTACGCCACCGACGACCTGCTGATCCTCAACGGCGAAGAGGTCACCACGCGTTCGGGCCACTGGCCCGCGATCGGCCTGCCCGCCGGCACCTGGATCGACTGGCGCTACCGCGCGTCCGACGCGGCGGACTTCCGGCACTTCACCGACCAGGTGCACCGCGCGGGCGGCCTGGTCACCGCGGCGCACCCGTTCGCGAACTGCTTCGGCTGCACGTACGAGTTCGCCTACGAGATCGCCGACCTCGTCGAGGTCTGGAACGGCCCGTGGACCCAGGACGACGAGGCCAGCGTCACGCACTGGGACGGCCTGCTGCGCGGCGGCCGCTGGATCCCCGCGATCGGCGACTCCGACGCGCACAACCCGGACCAGATCGTGGCCCTGCCGCACACCGTGGTGAAGGCGAACAGCCTCCGCCGCGCCGACCTGCTCGCCGGTCTCAAGGCGGGCCGGACGTGGCTGGCCGAGTCGAAGGACGTGAACCTCGAGTTCGGCGTGTCCGGCGGCGGGCGCAGCGCGGGCATCGGCGAGCGGCTCACGGCCGGCACCGGCACCGCGGTCACGGTGACCGCGACGGTGACCGGCGCGCCGGGCACCACCGTCACGTTCCTCGACCAGCTCGGCCCCGAGCACGTCGAGACGGTACCCGCGAGCGGCACCGCCACCGTGACGTGGACCACCTACCCGCGTTACAGCCGGTGGGTGCGCGTCGAGGTGCGGCGTCCCTCGGGCGGCCCGAACACCACCACGCCGAACGCGATGGTCGCCATGTCCAACCCGATCTTCCTGGGCGCCGCCGACGGCAAGTGATCCCGGCCCGTCCTCCTTCACCCACACACGGGCCCTACCGGTCCTCCGGGCAGAATTGTCCGAACAGGTCTCGGAGAAGGGTGGGGGAGGACGGGTGCGCGGGTGCGGGGTCAAGGCGGCGATCGCTGCGGTTGTCGTGGTCCTCGTGGCCGTGGTTGTCGTGGTGGTGGTGCTGTCGCGCAGCGATGTCGCGACACCCGGGTGCACGGTCACGTTGCCGCAGGAGCCGGGTCAGCAGGATCCGACGCAGTACACGCTGCAGCCCGACCAGATGAGCAACGCGGCGACGATCGCCGCGGTGGCCTCGAAGGAGGGGCTGCCGTCGCACGCCGTCACGGTCGCGCTGGCCACCGCGTTGCAGGAGTCGAAGCTGCGCAACCTCAGCGGTGGTGATCGCGACTCGGTCGGCCTGTTCCAGCAACGGCCGAGCCAAGGCTGGGGCACACCGGCGCAGCTGCAGGACCCGGTCTACGCGGCCACGGCGTTCTACGAGAAGCTCGCCAAGCTCTCGGGCTGGGAGTCGATGCCCATCACCGAAGCGGCGCAGGCGGTGCAGCGCTCCGCCGCACCCGACGCCTACGCCCAGTGGGAACCCGTCGCGCGCGCCGCGGCGAGCGCGCTGACCGGCCAGATCCCGGCCGCGCTGACCTGCCGCAACATCACCGTCGGCCCCGCCACGGCCGACCTCGTGACGACCGCCAACGACGAGTTGGGCACGGCCCGCCTCAGCGGCGCCCACCCGGCCGCCCAGGGTTGGGCGATCAGCACCTGGCTGGTCGCCCGCGCCGCCACGGTGGGCGTCGACAAGGTCACCTTCGCCGGACAAGCCTGGACGGTCGAGTCGGGTGCGTGGACGGCCGACCCGTCCGTCGGGCAGAACCTGACGTTGCACCAAGTGCCGGCTACGCCGCCCAGCTCGCGCTGACCGTCCACTTCGGACTTCGGCTCAACCCGCGAACGCGTCGACCCCGGTCAGCTCCGCGGAAAGCCGCCACAGCCGCGCCGCCGACTCCGCGTTGACGGCGTGGGAAGCGACACGGTTGACGGCCGTCGCCTCGTTGACCTCCGCCTCGACCCACCCGCGCTCCACCACCTCCTCACGCGAGAGGTGCCGCTGCAGCGGCCTCGCGATCGGCCCGGGGTGCAATGCGAACGCGCGGATGCCTTGCTGCTTGGCCAAAGCGTCGAGCTGCACGGCGAACAAGACGTTGGCGTGCTTGCCGTGTCTCCGGCGATGCCCCGAGTCTCGGGGTGGAAGGGCGGCACGTCCGCAAGGTCACCTTCAACGGCTGCAGGCGCCGGCGAACGGCTGATCCACTCGTACCGTGAAACGAGGCTCCTGGGCGCCGCGTGCGGCCGGGAGTCTCCTTTTGTGCCGGGCCGTCCGACCTTGCAGAATGTTGATCACGTGGGGCGGGGAGGAACCGCCGGCGCGCCGGTCATCAGACCACGGCGCGAGACGGTGCAGCGGGAAGGTGGAACCGGAGATGACCTACTCACCTCAGCCGGGGCAGGGCGGCCGGCCCGGCCCCTACGGCCAGGGCTGGCAGCAACCCGGCCCGGGCGGGCAGCCGGGGTGGGTCCCCAACGCTCAGCAGCCCGGGCAGGCCCCGAACACGCAGCGGTACGCGCAGCCCTATCCGGGAACCCAGCCGTACCAGCAACAGGGCTGGGACCCGAACCAGCCGTACGGCGGGGGTTACGGCGGCGGCCCGAAGCCACCGAGGAACAGCAAGACCGGGCTGTGGATCGGCGTCGCGGTGGCCGTGGTGGTGGTCGTGGTGGCACTCGGCATCACCGGGTTCGTCGCGCCGGGTTTCTTCCTGAGCAAGGACTCCTCGAACACCACGGCGCAGATGCAGAACCCCGTCCCGCCCGCGCAGGCGTCGCGGCCGCAGCCGACGGGGTCGCGCCTGCCCACCGATGAGACCGCCGCCCCCGGCACCGGCGGCTCAGCATCGGCCGACGGCAAACAGATCGTCGACGACTTCGTGGCCAAGCTCAACGCCAAGGACGCCTCCGGCGCCAGGGCCCTGGCGTGCAAGGGCGGTAGCGCCACCTTCAAGGACGACGTCGACGAAGCCATCGGCGGCGATCCGCAGCTGACAGTGGACGACTACAGCACCTCGACCAGGACCGCGGACCTCGGCGGTTCGTTGTCCGGTAAGGACGCCCACGGTTCGGTGCTCACCACCGATATCTACGGTGACTGGTGCGTCGACTTCTTTTACGTGCTGGCCTACTGACGCGCGCGGCCCCCTCTGTCGTGGACGTTCGTCGCGTCCGTGCTGCTGCTCGTCGGGGCCGCGGCTGGCTGCTGCCCGGCCCCGACGAGCAGCAGCGACGCACTGAAGACCGGTGGTCCCGCTTACAACCTGGGAGAACGATCTGTACCCGCAAGGTCGGGGATGTGGGACAGAAACGATCGTTTTCGCGCACTCCACGAGCCAAGCCCGGCTCCCACGCCAGCCTGGTTCTCACCCCGCCCGGGACCTTGCCTGGGCGGGATGATCCGCGCGCACGACGGGCGGTGGCGGCACCTGCGGCTTTCGCCAGCCGACTGATTGAGCCGCAGCGCGGTCACCCTTCTGCCGCCGCGTCAGCGGCACGGTCAGGGTTTGCGGCCCACGGCTGCGACCAGGCAGTGATCGGAGAGTTTGAGCGGCTGCACGCGGGGGCCCCCGGGCCACCAGTCGGCCGGCTGCACCAGGCCGGGCTTGAGCAGTTCGAGTCCGGCGAGCATGGCGTTGATCTCGGCGCGGGTACGGAAGTGGATCCGCCCGGAGGAGGCGCCTTGATATACGCGTTCGATGTTGCGGGCGACGACGCTGTATTCGTCGTCTTCGGGATCGAGGGCGTGGCTGAACACCAGATACGATCCTGACGGCAGAGCGTCGAGGTAGTCATGCAGCACTGCGGCCGGGTCGTCGGCGCAGAAGTGCAGGCTCATCGAGTGGATCAGTGCGATGGGTTTGTCCCAGTCGAGCTCACCGCGCACGGTCTGATCGGCAAGCAGCTTCGCGGGCTGGAAGATATCGCCGCTGACGAAGTGGGTTTGCATGTTGTCGGCCAGCAGCGCCCGGCCGTGGGCGAGCACCACCGGATCGTTGTCGACGTAGACCACGCGCGCGTCGCTGTTGGACCGTTGGGCGACCTCGTGGACGTTCTCGGCGGTGGGTAGCCCGGAACCACAGTCGAGGAACTGTTCGATGCCGACGTCGCGGGCCAGGAAGCGCACGGCGCGGATCAGAAATTCTCGAGCGACGATGGCCAGTTCTGTCACCTCGGGCGCCACGGCTTGTACCTTGCGCAGCATTTCCCGATCGACCTCGTAGTTGTCTTTGCCGCCCAAGCCCGCGTCGTAGACCCGGGCGGTACTCGGCACGGTCGGATCGATGACCATCGCAAGGTCGTCAGGCTCGCTCATGAGCAGCAACGTACCGCAAAGCGGTTGCGCCGCGACTTCGACCGAGTGCCCACCGTGATGAGGAACCCGAACCGGCTCTGCTCTCAATACGGGAAACATGTGTTCCGTGTGCCTGAGCAGCAGAAAGGCCAGGTCTCCCGCGAAGGGAGCCCGGCTTCTCGTGGCTGCTGCAGGAGATCACGAGCCGCCACGGACCCGTCGGGCATCGGAGATCCAGACCTCGTCCATCATCCGCTGCGCGGATACCGGGCCGAACCCAGGCAGGGACCTCAACAGCAGCCGCAGGGAACAAGCCGTTGCCGATCCGGACGGTGCGGCCGCCCGCACGCGGGGAGCGCGAATCCGCGCTGGAGAAGGCGAAGCTGCTGCGACCAGACTCTGCCGGCAGCTGCACGCCTACAAGGACGGCGGCGACTGCGCTCTGGTGTTCTACCGCAGTGTCACGGCCATGGCTTCGAGGCAGGAGCTCGAGCGCGTTCCAGGTCAAGTTCGCGGGGCGAGCGACGGTACCGAAGGCGCGACCTCCGGCACGTGGTCCGTGCGTCGCCGGGTGGCGATCGCGAGGCCGGCCACGGAAGTGGCGACGCCGGTGCCGAGGATCAGCAGCCAGCCTCGCCGGAAGGCCGCGAGGTCCTGGGTGCCGGCGTAGATCGCGACGAGCACGGCGGTGCCGAGCACCGTGCCGATCTGGCGGCTGGTGTTGATCATCGACGAACCCGCGCCCCAGCGGGCGGCGGGCAGGACCGTGGCGACGATGCCGGAGACGCTCGGCATGGTGAGGCCCACGCCGGCGCCGGTCAGGAACTGTCCGGGCAGCATCGCCGTCAGGTAGGCCGGTTCGGACCCCATCCGCAGCAGCCACACCGTCACGCCGAGCGCCATGGCCAGGCCGCCGGCCGCGATCACCGGCCCAGGGCCCGTGCGGTGCGCGAGGCGGCCCGCGAGCTGCGACATCGGCACGACCACGAGCGGGCCGGGCGCCAGCGACAAGCCCGCCACGAGGATCGAGTCGTGCCACTGCGATGTCAGGAACAGCACGTTGCCGAACAGCATCGCGCCGAAGCCCGCCGAGTACACGGCAACCGCGAGGCACGCGAGCCACAGCGTCGGCACGCGCAGCGCCGGGAGGTCGAGCACCGGCACGGCGTGGCGCGCGGAGCGCCACGGGACCCACGCCAGCGCCACCGCGGCGACGGCGAACGCGATCAGCACGGCCGGCGAGCCCCAGCCGCGGTCGGGCGCCTCGACCAGTGCGTACGCGAGCGCCCCGACGCCGACGAGCAGGCCGAGCGCGCCGAGGAAGTCGGGCACTCCGGTGGTGCCGTCGCGAGTTTCGCGCAGCACCCGCGGGCCGAACACGAGCGTGAGCACCCCGATCGGCAGGTTCACCAGGAACACCCAGCGCCACGACGCTTCCACCAGCAGGCCGCCGACCGGCGGACCGAGCGCCGCGGCCACCGCGCCGATCGACGCCCACACCCCGACCGCCATCGAGCGCCGGTGCGGTGGGAACGCGGTGAGCAGCAGGGCCAGCGCGGTCGGCATCACCAGCGCCGCGCCCACCGCCTGCAGCGCGCGGAACGCCACGAGCAGCTCGATCGACGTCGCCGCCGCGCACGCGGCCGAGGCCAGCGTGAACACCGCGACGCCCAGCAGGAACAGCCGCCGGCGGCCGTAACGGTCGGCCAGCCGGCCCGCCGGGGCGAGGAAGGCGGCGAAGAGCACGGTGTAGCCGTTGAGCACCCACGACGTCGTCGCGAGGTCGGCGCCGGTGAAGGCCGTGCGGATGGCCGGGAACGCGACCGTGACGATGAACAGGTAGAGGCTCGCCAGGAACGTCGCGGCCGAGACCACGAGCAGGACCGCGCCGGGACGGACCGGGACTGGGGACATGGACGGGCTCCCGTCGAGCTCAGTTGGCAAAGGCAACCTAGCTGGCGGGAGTCGGTCCTCACAAGAGACTGTGCTGGTTGTTACTCGGTGGGCTCAGCCGGTGACGGAATCGTAGAGCCGCTGGATGTCGTCGTCGAAGTACGCGCTGTAGGACACGTCCGGGGTGTCGCCGCCCTGCTCGTAGCCGCCGATCACGCCGACCACCGTGCCGAGCCCGGTCGCCGGGTCGGCCGCCGTGACCCACGGGCCGCCGCTGGTGCCGTCGGGGAAACCGGGGCATTCCACGCGCTGCTGGTAGGTGTCCGACTGGGTCGTGGTGTTCGCGCAGACGACCGGGGCGTCGGCCGTGTCCGGGTAGCCGGTGAGCGTGATGGGGTTCGTGAAGCCCCGGTCGACGCCGAGCTGGTTCGCTCCGGTCAGGCTTTCCAGCGACGCGGCGGTGCCGGGCTGGGCGACGGTGAGGAACGCGAAGTCGAGGTCCTGGTCGGCCAAGGCCGTCCAGCCCGCCGGCACGGCCGCGGCGGTCACCGTCCAGCTGCCGTAGGGGGCGACGCCGTCGTGGTAACCGGGCTCGAACGTCAGGCCCTCGGTGCCGCCGCCGAGGCAGTGCGCGGCGGTGAGGACGAGGTCGCCGGCCGGGCTGTGGACCACGCTGGCGGAGCAGAAGTGTTTGCCTCCGGAGAACAACGCGCCGACCGCATCGGTGGCCGCGATCGTGGGCGTGGGTGACGGGGTCTCGGGCACGGCCGCACTCGCGACGGTGTCGCTGCCGAGCAGCCCGCCGGAGTCCGCGACCGAGGCGGACACCGCCGCGCCGCCCGTCAGCACCAGCACCGCGGCGGCAGACACCGCCAGCGCCGCCCGGGAAACGTTGATCACCACCCGTTCAGGTCAGCACGCTTTCAGGCGCAAAGCACGCCGAGCGCCCGGATGCACAGCAACCTCACAGTGGCGCCGAACGGTGGTGGCGGCCCGGGGGATCCCGCCGCCGGGATCCCCCGGATCCGGCTCAGAAGCGCGTCACCAGCAGGGTCACGCCCGCTTCGCCGCCGCAGTCGACCAGGACCGGCCCGACCCCCGAGCCGATCTGGTCCGACACGCGGGCGGTGGCCCGGTAGTGCGCCGGGTTCGGGTCGGCGACGTGGATGTCGACGAGCGCCGGGTGGTCCGGCAGCCCGCCCAGCACGGACTTCAGCCCGGTGCCGCCGCCGCAGTTCCCGGTGATCGAGACTTCCTGGCCCCGCGCGGTGGCCGGGTTGGGGCTCACGTGCACGGTGGCCCGCGCGCCCTCCGGCGGCTGGTCGCCGCTGGCCGACGCGGTGGTGATCCCGATCGTGCCCGCCGCCGCCAGCGTCACGGCCACGGCCGCCACCAGCACTGTTTTCCTGTTCCCCACAGCGTTCTCCCTCCTCGGGTGTCCACTTCGGACACCAGCCGGCGGGCCCCACGGCGTGGGGCCCGCCGGGCTAGACGCCCAGGGAGACGGCGGAGGTTCTCCATGTGATCCGGATCACTGAAGATCGTCGAGGAACGCGGTGAGCACGGCCTCGTATGCCTCCGGGGTCTCGTCCTGCGGGGTGTGGCCGGCGCCGGGCAGCCCCTGCACTTCGCCGCGCCACAGCCGAGGTGAGGTGACGGTGCGCAGGTACTCGAGGTTCACCAACTGCTCCTCGGCGCCGTGCAGGATCGCCACCGGCACGCGGGAGCCGGCGACGATCGCGCGCTCGTCGGCGTTCTCGACGCTCTGCAGGCTGCGGCCGAGCGCCGCGCGCGCCTCGGGGTCGGTGGCGAGGATGTGGGCGACCGCCGCGTCGACCGGCAGGGCGAGCCGAGCGCGAGCTGGGCGCGGGCGTACGCCGTCGCGTCCTCTCGGGACACCTCGCCGGTGAACCCGGTGGCCACGGCCGGGTTCGGCAGGAAGGCCGTGGCGAGGTCGGCCGGCGACGCGACCGGCGGTGTGCCGTGCACGACGATCCCGCGCACGCCGGGCAGCCGTGTCGAGGCCGAGAGCGCGATGTGCCCGCCGAGGCTCCAGCCGACGAGCACGGCGTCACCGGCGCCCGCCGCTTCGGCGAAGTCCGCGACCACGCGGGCGTAACCGGGGATCGAATAGGCGGCCGGGTCTTTCGCGCGCGCGGACTCGCCGTGGCCCGGCAGGTCGAGCGCGAGCACGCGGAACCGCTGTCCGAAGGCGCCGTCGAGCACCCGCGCCCACGCCGCCGAGGACGAGGAGTTGCCGTGCACGAACACCACGGCGGGGCCGGAACCGGGGCTGGTGCGGTAGGCGATCCGCTGCCCGCCCGCGTCGAGGGTTTCCATGCGGCGCACGCTAGGCCGGGAGGCGCCCGCGCGGTAGCGGCCGCACGGCGGATCGTCCGGCGCTACGATGGCGTGAATCGTCGCCGGAGCCCCGCAGGGTGGTCGTTTCGTGGCAGAAGCCGGACAGACGCGGCAGCCCGGGGAGCGCCTGAGCCCGCGAGTGGCCAAGCAGGTTCGCGACCTCATCATGAGCGGCGCCGTGCGCGGCGGCGAACGGCTGCGCACCGAGCACCTCGCCGAACAGCTCGGCGTGAGCGCGACTCCGGTGCGCGAAGCGCTGATGTCGCTCACCGGCGAGGGCATGGTCGATTTCCGGCCGGGCCGTGGCTTCAGCGTGGTGCCGGTGACGCGCCAGGACGTGACCGACCTCTACGACACTCAGGCCTACCTCTCCGGCGAGCTCGCGGCCCGCGCGGCGGGGCGGCTCACCGCCGCGGACCTCGCCGGCCTGGCCGAGCTGCAGGACGAGCTGGAACGGGCCGTGGCCGCCGGAGATCTCGACGCCACCGAACGCGCCGACTTCGAGCTGCACCGCCGCGTGAACCACGCCGCGGCCGCACCGAAGCTCACCTGGATGCTGTCGCTGACGCTGCGGTACGTGCCGTTCACCGCCTACGCCGACATCCCCGGCTGGCCGCTCGCCGCGCGTGACGGCCACGAGCCGATCCTCGCCGCGCTGCGCGAAGGGGCCACCGCGCGGGCGCGCGCCGCGATGAGCGCGCACATCCGGCTCGCCGGCGATCTGCTCGTCGACTTTCTCGCGGCGCAGGGCGTGCTGGCGGGCGAGTGACGAATCCGCACTGGGCACACGACCGGAGTTTTCTATAGAATCCGCCGCGAAGGCGGTTCCCGGTCGAAGGAGACTCGGTGCAAGAGCGCAACGTGCTGTACATCGGCGGCGAGTGGGTCCCGGCGGCGGGAGCCGCCACGATCGCCGTCGAGAACCCGGCCACCGAACAGGTGCAGGCGCAGATCCCGGAGGGCTCGGCCGACGACGTCGACCGAGCGGTGCGGGCGGCACGTGAGGCCTTCCCGGCGTGGTCGGCCACCACGCGGGCCGAGCGCGCGGAGCTGCTGCGCAAGCTCCACGAAGGACTCGCCAAGCGGGCCGAGGAGATCGGCGAGACGATCGCGCGCGACGTCGGCACGCCGCTGCGCATCGCCACGCGCATCCAGGCCGCGCTGCCGCAGACCGACGTGCAGACGTACGTGGACCTGCTCGGCGAAGACGCGCCGGAGGAGAAGGTCGGCAACTCGCTGATCGTGCGCGAGGCCGCCGGGGTCGTCGCGGCGATCACGCCGTGGAACTACCCGCTGCATCAGATCACCTGCAAGATCGCGCCCGCGCTGGCCGCCGGCTGCACCGTGGTCGTGAAGCCCAGCGAGGTCGCGCCGCTGAGCGCCTACCAGCTGTTCGACGCGATCCACGAGGCCGGTTTCCCGGCCGGCGTGGTCAACCTGGTCACCGGCTTCGGCCCGGTGGTCGGCGAGGCGCTCGCGACGCACCCGGAGATCGACGTCGTGTCGTTCACCGGTTCCGTGCGCGCCGGCACGCGCGTGGCCGAGGTCGCCGCGCGCTCGGTCAAGCGCGTGACGCTGGAGCTGGGTGGCAAGTCCGCCAACGTGATCCTCGACGACGCCGACCTGGCCACCGCCGTGAAGGTGGGCGTCTCCAACGCTTTCCTCAACGCCGGCCAGACCTGCACGGCGTGGACGCGCATGCTCGTGCCGCGCGAGAAGCACGAGGAAGCCGTTGCGCTGGCGAAGAAGTTCGCCGAGGGCTTCACCCCCGGCGACCCGCTGGACGCGAAGACGAAGCTCGGCCCGCTGGTGTCGGCCGCGCAACGGGAGCGCGTGCGGGAGTTCATCGCGAAGGGCGTCTCCGAAGGCGCGACGCTGGTGACCGGCGGCGCCGAAACCCCCGAAGGGCTCGACACCGGCTACTTCGTGCGGCCGACCGTGTTCGCGGGCGTGGACCCGGACTCGACGATCGCTCAGGAGGAGATCTTCGGCCCCGTGCTGTCGATCATTCCGTTCGACGACGAGGAAGACGCGCTGCGGATCGCCAACAACTCGAAGTACGGTCTGCACGGCGCCGTGTGGTCGGGCGACCAGGATCGCGCACTGGCGTTCGCGCGCCGCGTGCGCACGGGCCAGATCGACGTGAACGGCGGCGCCTACAACCCGCTCGCGCCCTTCGGCGGCTACAAGGCCTCCGGCGTCGGCCGCGAGATGGGCCGGCCCGCGCTCGACGAGTTCACCGAGATCAAGTCCATCCAGCTCTGAACCGGATTCTCAAGCGCGAGGAAGGAGAAGACACCGTGGTCAAAGCCGTGGTCGTGCGCGAGCCGGGTGCCGTGCCCGAGGTTCGCGACATCGTGCTGCCGCCCGTCGGTCCCGCCGACGTACGGGTGCGGATCGCCGCCGCCGGCGTCTGCCACTCCGACCTCTCGATGGTCGACGGCACGCTGAAACCGCATTACCCGTTCGTGCCCGGGCACGAAGCTTCGGGCATCGTCGCCGAGACCGGCGCGCAGGTCACGCACGTGAAGCCCGGCGACCGCGTCGTGCTCAACTGGGCCGCGGCGTGCCGCGAATGCTGGTTCTGCCAGGCCGGGGAGCCGTGGCTGTGCTCCACGATCGAAGGCATCACGACCTTGCCGCGCGGCGAGGTGGACGGCGAGCCGCTCAACGTCGTGCTCGGCGTCGGCGGCTTCGCCGAGGAGACGGTGCTGCCCGGCAAGTCCGTGGTTCCGCTGCCCGACGGGGTGCCGCTCGACCTGGCGGCGCTGATGGGCTGCGCGGTGCTCACGGGCGTCGGCGCCGTGCGCAACACCGCGAAGGTCCGCAACGGACAGTCGGTGCTCGTCATCGGCCTCGGCGGCATCGGGCTGTGCGCGGTGCTGGGTGCGAAGCTCGCGGGCGCGTCGCCGATCATCGCCGTGGACGTCTCGCCCGAGAAGGAAGAGCTCGCCCGCGCGGCGGGGGCGACGCACTTCCTGCTGAGTGAGGAGAAGCTCGCCAAGCAGGTGCGGGGCCTCACCGAGGGCCGCGGTGCCGACCACGCCTTCGAGTGCGTGGGCGCGGCCGCGACGATCCGCACGGCGTGGAGCTCGGTGCGCCGCGGCGGGCACTGCACGGTGGTCGGCGTCGGGCGGCGCGACCAGGAGGTGGTCTTCAACCCGCTGGAGATCTTCCACTTCGCGCGCACGCTCACCAGCACCGTCTACGGGGCCTCTGACCCGGACCGCGACATTCCGGTACTCGCCGAAGAGGTGCGCGCCGGTGAGCTGAACCTGGAAAGCCTGGTGACGCACCGCATCTCTCTCGACGAGGTGCCCGAGGCGTTCGATCGGATGCGCGCGGGCCAGGGCGCCCGCTCGCTGATCCGGATCGCGGCGGAGGCCTGATGGGGGAGCTAGACACCGAGGAACAGGCCATTGTGGACACAGTGGCCGAGTTCGTCGACCGCGACGTTCGCCCGGTGGCGCGCGACCTGGAGCACTCGGACACCTACCCCGAGGCGCTGATCGAGCGCATGAAGGAGCTCGGTGTCTTCGGGCTGGCCATCCCGGAGCCCTACGGCGAGGTCAAGGTGTCCACGCCGTGCTACGCGCTCGTCACCGCGGAGCTCGCGCGCGGCTGGATGAGCCTCGCGGGCGCGATGGGCGGCCACACTGTCGTCGCGAAGCTGCTGCTCATGTACGGCACGGAAGAACAGAAGCAGAAGTACCTGCCGCGCATGGCGACCGGTGAGCTACGGGCCGCGATGGCGCTCACCGAACCGGGTGGCGGCTCCGACCTGCAGGCGATGCGCACGCGCGCCCGCCGGGTCGACGACGGGTACGTGGTCGACGGCACCAAGACGTGGATCACCAACGCGCGCCGCGCGGGCCTGGTCGCGTTGCTGTGCAAGACGGATCCCGAGGCCGAGCCCAAGCACCGGGGCATCAGCGTGCTGCTGATGGAGAAGGTGCCCGGCTTCGAGGTCTCGCGCGACCTGGGCAAGCTCGGGTACAAGGGTGTGGAGACCTGCGAACTGTCCTTTTCGGACTGCCACGTTCCTGCGTCGGCGTTGCTGGGCGGGGAAGAGGGCCGCGGCTTCGCGCAGATGATGCGCGGCCTGGAGATCGGCCGGATCCAGGTCGCCTCGCGCGCGCTCGGCGTCGGCCGAGCCGCGTTCGACGACGCGTTCCGCTACGCGCAGGAACGCGAGTCGTTCGGCAAGCCGATCTGGAAGCACCAGGCGGTGGGCAACCACCTCGCCGGCATGGCGACGAAGCTGACGGCCGCGCGGCAGCTCATCCTGCACGCCGCGCGCCAGTACGACTCCGGTGCGCGCTCCGATCTCGAGGCCGGCATGGCGAAGCTGTTCTGCTCCGAGGCCGCGATGGAGGTGGCGCTCGACGCCATCCGCGTGCACGGCGCCTACGGCTACTCCACCGAGTTCGACGTGGAGCGCTACTTCCGCGACGCCCCGCTGATGATCGTCGGCGAGGGCACCAACGAGATCCAGCAGGACGTGATCGTGCGTCAGCTCATCGCCCGCGGTGGTCTCTGACCGACCGCGGGCGATCAGCGCCTCAGTCCGCGACGTCCAGCGCGGCGCGGATGATGTTGTCGGTGTCGATGCCGTGGTGGCGGTACACGCTCTCCAGGTCGCCCGACTGCCCGAACCGCGTCACGCCCAGGTGCGCGGCCCGCACGCGGTGCACGTTGGCTAGGAAAGCGAGCGTGTGCGGGTGCCCGTCGAGCACCGTCACCATCGGCGCGGAGCGCTCGGACGGCAGCGCCGAGTCGAGGATCCACGTGTCGGCGCTGTCCTGGCCCGAGCGCGCCTGCAGCGCGCGGAAGAGCAGGCCCGCGCTCGTCACGCACACGACGTCGGCGTGCTTGCCGAGCGCGTCGAGGCGGTCGGCGGCGGCCAGCGCCTCGGTGACCATCGCGCCCATCGCCACGATCGTCACGTCCGGGCGCGCGACCGCGGCCGTGCGGATCGGGTAGGCGCCGGCCACGACCTGGCGGCGGCGGCGCTCGCGCGCGGCCGGGTCGGTGGGCACCGCGGCCAGGTTCTGCTCCACGGGCCGGGTCGAGAGCCGCAGGTACGCCGACGTGCCGTCAGGCCGGCCGAGGCGCGCCAGTGATGCCAGCAGCGTCCACTCGACGTCGATCGCGAACGCGGGCTCGTAGGTGATGCAGCCGGGCTGCTCGAGCCCGACCGACGGAGTGGTCACCGACTGGTGCGCACCGCCTTCCGGCGCCAGCGTGACGCCCGAAGGCGTGCCGACGAGGATCGACTGCCCGCCGCCGTAGATGCCGAACGACCACGGTTCCAGGGCGCGCTCCACGAAGGGGTCGTAGAGCACGCCGATGGGCAGCAGCGGCCGGCCCCAGCGCGACCACGTGGTGCCCAGCTCGCCCAGCGCGCTCACCAGGTTCACCTCGGCGATGCCCAGCTCCAGGTGCTGGCCCGTGGGCCGCTCACGCCAGTGCAGGATCGTCTCGGGGTCGTCGGCGAACCAGTCCACGCGCTCCTGCGGCGACCACACGCCGACCTTGTTGACCCAGCCGCCGAGGTTGGTGCTCGACGAGACGTCGGGGCACAGCGTCACCACGAGCTTCGCGGCGTCGGGCGCTTCCCGCGTGAGGTCCAGCAGCGCGCGGCCGAGCGCGGCCTGCGTGGTCGTGCGGCCCGACGGAGTGCGGCCGATGTCGGTGGGAATGGCCGGAACCTCGTGGACGACAACGGGTTCGCGGTGCAGCCGCGTGGCTGTTTCGGCGCACAGCCGAGCGGCGGCCGAGCTTTCGGGGAACTTGTGCCACGGGTCGTCGACCGACGTGCCGACGCGCTCGGCCAGCTGCCCGAGCTGCTCGGCCGTGAGCAGCGACGAGTGGTTCTGCGGGTGGCCCTCGCTAGCGAGGCCGAAGCCCTTGACGGTGTAGGCGAAGATCACCGTGGGACGGCGGTCGTCGATGGCGTCGAACGAGTCGAGCAGCGCCGACAGGTCGTGGCCGCCGAGGTTGCGGATCGCCGCGTGCAGGGTCTCGTCGTCGAGCGAGTCCAGCAGCGGCGCCAGCTCGGCCGACGCGAGGCGCTCGCGCAGCTGGGCCGGCGTGCAGCGCAGCAGGCGCTGGTACTCGGGATTGGGCATGTCGTCGATGCGCCGGCGCAGGGCTTCGCCGCCCGGGCGTTCGAACAGCTCCTGCAGGAGGCGGCCGTACTTGACGGTGAGCACCTGCCAGCCCGCCGCGTCGAACATGCCCTGCAGGCGCGTGGCGCCGATGTTGGGCACCACGCGGTCGAGCGACTGGCGGTTGAGGTCGACGATCCACACGACCTCGCCGAGCTCCTGCACGTTCGGGTCGAGGATCGACTCCCAGACCGCGCCCTCGTCGAGCTCCGCGTCGCCGACGAGCGAGTACTGGCGGCCGGTGCCCGCGCCGCCGGTGGTCGACTCGACGTAGCGCCGCGCCAGCGCGCCCCAGATGGGCGCGGTGGCGCCGATGCCGACCGAGCCCGTGGAGTAGTCGACCTGGTCGGGGTCCTTCGAACGCGACGGGTAGCTCTGCAGGCCGCCGAACTCGCGCAGCGACGTCAGATACTTCTCGTCGAGGCCATCGAGCAGGTAGTTGATCGCGTGGAGCACGGGGGAGGCGTGCGGCTTCACCGACACCCGGTCCTCGGCGCGCAGCCGCGCGAACCACAGCGCGGTCATGATCGAGACCATCGACGCGCTGGAGGCCTGGTGGCCGCCGACCTTGAGGCCGGTCGGGTTGGGGCGCACGCGGTTCGCGTGGTCGATGATCGCGGTCGAAAGCCAGAGCACGCGGTCCTGCACCTCGCGCAGGACTTCCGTGTCCACTGCGGTTCCTGGTGTGCGCTCGGCGGCTGGACTGCTCACGACGACAACGACCTCTCTGCGATTTTCTTGGGCGTAACGCGGTCTTCAGTCCAACAGAGCTGGGTATGATGCACAACCGATGGTCTGTTCAGTGAGCAGAACGCCCAGAATCGCGCCTCAGGCGCCGAGAGGACTGCGCACCATGCCCAGTGGCCAGCGGCTCGACGCCACCGACGCCCGGATCCTGCTCGCGCTCAACCGCAACCCGCGCGCCACCGCGGTCGCGCTGGCCGATGAGCTCGGGCTCTCGCGCAACACGGTGCAGAGCCGCCTCGCGCGGCTGGAACAAGGCGACTCGCTGCGCTCGGTCGAGCACCGGATCGACCCCGCCGCGCTCGGCTACCCGCTCACGGCGTTCGTGACCGTGCAGGTCACGCAGCGGCTGCTCGACGAGGTCGGCCGCGCGCTGGCCGCCGTGCCGGAGGTGCTGCAGGTGCGCGGGCTGACCGGGCAGTCCGACCTGCTGGTGCACGTCGTGGCCCGCGAGGCCGACGATCTCTACCGCATCGCCGGGCAGATGCTCGAGATCCCCGGCGTGGAGCGCACGCACAACGCGCTCGTGATGCGCGAGATGGTGCCCTACCGGATCACGCCGCTGCTGGAGCGCGCCGTGGCCGGGAAGTGAGCCGCGAGGGCACACTGGAGCCGTGAACGATCTTGTCGCGCGGGCGCGGAAGCTGCGGCCCCTGCTCACCGCCGAGGCCGCGCAGGGGGAGACCGACCGCAGGCTCACCGACAAATCCGTGCGCGCACTCGACGACGCCGGCCTGTTCCGGCTCGGCACGCCGCGGCGCTTCGGCGGCCACGAGGCCGGCCTGCGAACGCTGCTGGACATCGGCGCGGAAGCGGGCGAGGCGGACGGCGCGACGTCGTGGGTGCTCACGCTCGTGAACGCGTGCGCGTGGGTGGTGAGTCTCTTCCCGGAGCAAGCGCAGGAGGACGTTTTCGGGGCGGACGCGCAGGCGAAGATCGCGGGCGCGCTCGCGCCGACCGCCCGGGCCGAGCGGGTGCCCGGCGGGTACCGCGTCGAAGGGCGCTGGCCGTACGCGTCGGGGATCGCGCACGCGGGCTGGGCGCTGCTCGGGATCCCCGTGGGGGACAGTGGCGAACCCGCGATGGCGCTCGTGCCGGCGAGCGACTACGGCATCGAGCACACGTGGGCCGTCGCCGGCATGCGCGGCACGGGCAGTGACACCGTGGTCGCGGACGAGCTCTTCGTGCCCGAGCACCGCGTCGTGCGGACGGCCGCGCTTCTGGAACGTGTTTCAGTCTTCGCGCCGTATCTGACCGTGGTGCTGGCGGCGCCGCAGCTGGGGCTCGGCCGGGCCGCGCTGCGCCTGGTGCGCGAGGCCGCGTCGGCAAAAGGTGTGACCGGAACCGCCTATGCGCGCCAAGCCGACTCGGCAGTGTTCCAGGTGCGCTTCGCCGAAGCCGCGTTGAAAATCGACACCGCGGGACGACGTCGACGCGGCCCTCTCGTGCGGCGAACCGATGACCGAACTGGCGCGGGCGCGGGTGCACGGGGACATCGGACTGGCCGTGCAGAGCGTCGTCGACGCGATCGGAATCCTCGTGGCGGCGCACGGCACGGGAGGGTTCGCCGACGGGCACCCGTTGCAGCGCATCTGGCGCGATGCGAACTTCGCACTGACCCACGCGATGGCACAGCCGGCGGTGAACCACGAGATCTACGGCAAGGCGCTGCTCGGTGTCCGGCCGAACATCACCGCAATGCTCTGAGCCTGCGCTAGGCCTTCGCGTCGTCGGCAGTGTGGTCGCGCTTGTGCATGAGGATCGACCGGTGGATCCAGACGAGCACCGGGATCGTGACGAGGCCCCACAGGAACATGCCGGTGCTGCCGGCCAGCAGCCCGACCACGATCATCAGCACCACGGTGATGTCTGCGAGGATCAAGGTGGTGAGCCACGTGCGCGACCGCACGGGCGGGGCGCCGGCGCTCAGGGCCGCGACGAAGTCGGGGTCGCTCGCGGCCAGCTCTTCTTCGATCTTCCGCAGTGCACTGCGGTCACGATGGGGAAGCATGACCCCCTCCTCAGGACGGATCGGGCCGGGTGATCGCCCCTACCAGTTCAGTACCCCAGCCCACCCCACGTCAAGCGCCGCTTTTCCAGGAATAATCGCCAAACCGGACGGGCGGTGCGGTGCTCCGTGGCCCGAAGGCCACCTGCTCACTGTAGAACACTTCCGGCGGCCAGGCGGATTTCGTTGCAAACTGAAACACGTTCTAATACTGTCGGAAGTTGTGAGATACGGCATCGTGCTCTTCACGAGCGACCGCGGGATCACCCCCGCGGCGGCGGCGCAGGCTGCCGAATCGGCCGGGTTCGACACCTTCTACGTCCCCGAGCACACGCACATCCCGGTCAAGCGCACGGCCGCGCACCCGCGCACCGGCGACGCGAGCCTGCCCGACGACCGGTATCTGCGCACGCTCGATCCGTGGGTCTCGCTCGCCACCGCGGCCTCGGTCACCACGCGCATCCGCGTGGCCGCGGCGGTCGCGCTCCCGGTGGAGAGCGACGCGATCACGCTCGCCAAGACGATCGCCACGCTGGACCACCTCTCGGGTGGGAGAGTCACGCTCGGCGTCGGGTTCGGGTGGAACACCGACGAGTTGGCCGACCACGGCGTGCCGGCGGGCAAGCGCCGCACCGTGCTGCGCGAGTATCTCGACGCGATGCATGCCTTGTGGACCGACGAGGTCGCGAGCCACGACGGCGAGCACGTGGCGTTCGGCCCGAGCTGGGCGTGGCCGAAACCGGTGCAGGAGCGGATTCCCGTGCTCGTGGGCGCGGTCGGAACCGAGCGCACGTTCCGCTGGATCGCGCGCTCGGCCGACGGCTGGCTCACCACACCGTCCGAAGTGGACGTCGAGGAGAACGTCGGGCTGTTGCGGGAGATCTGGCGCGCCGAGGGTCGCGCGGGTGAGCCGGAGGTGGCCGCGCTCGGGCCGCGGCCCGATCCCGAAGGTCTCGCGCGGCTCGAAGCGGCCGGGGTCACGGAGGTGATCTTCGGGCTGCCGGACCGCGAGCCGGCCGAGGTCCTGGCCTGGCTCGGGCGGCTCGCGGGCAAACTCGATCACGGAACCCTCATCCGGCCCTGACAAGTTCCTGACCGGTTCGGCCCGCCGTTCTGCCAGCCTGGCGCGGTGCTGAAGAGAGTGTGGGCGACCGCGGTCGCCACCGGCTCGATCCTCGTGCTCGACGTCGCGCTGGACTACGACCCCGCGAAGCCCGATTTCCTCACCGGCGACACGACGGCCGACGCCGTCGCCACCCAGGACCTGAGCCGTTTCGATCTCGATCTCGAGGGCTTCACCGTGCAGGGCGTGACGGTGGCGGGCGCGCCCGCGGCCTTCACGCGCACCGGCGAGCACGAGCTCGTGATCACGCCCGCCGAGCCCCTGCGGCGCGGGCAGTCCTTCCGAGTGCGTGTGCGCTACCGGGGCACACCGGGCTTCTTCTGGATGACCGCCGACGACGCGGGCGCGGTGCACGCGTTCGGCGAGCCGCATTCCGCGTCGAGCTGGTACCCGGTGAACGACCACCCGTCGGACAAGGCGAGGTCCCACCTCGCCGTGACGATGCCGGACCTGCCGGGCTGGGCCGTGGTGGGCAACGGGGTGCCCGCGCCGCCGGTGGCGCGCGGCGGGCGCGAGACGTTCTCGTGGACCGAGGACCACCCCGTGGCTTCCTACTTGACGGGCGTGGTGATCGACCGGATAACCGTCCACACGGGACACCTTGCCGACGGCACCCCGGTCGTCGACGCGTACACCACGGGCGCGGAGGCCGCGAAGCCGTTCGAGGACCGGCTGCCCGAGGTGCTCGGCTTTCTCGCCAGTCGCTTCGGCGAGTACCCGTTGTCCTCGGCGGGCGGGATCTTCTACCCCGGCGACACCGGTGGCGGGTTCGAACTGCAGGACCGGCCGGTCTACTCGGGCGGGGTCCCCCCGGAGCGGTTCACCGACATCGTGCACGAGCAGGCGCACCAGTGGTTCGGCGACAGCGTCTCGGTGGCGCGCTGGTCCGACATCTGCCTCAAGGAGTGCTTCGCCACCTACGCGGAATGGCTGTGGCGGGAGGCGAAGGAAGGCCACGACCTCGACGCCGACTACCGCGCGGCGCTCACCGACGCCGCCGCCGACCCGGGCTTCTGGAAGATCCCCCTCGCGGACCCGGGCGACGGGTTCTACGGCGGCTCCTACACCGTAGGCCCGCTCATGCTGCACGCGCTGCGCCGCACCGTCGGCGACCCCGTGTTCTTCCGGACGCTGCGCGATTTCCTCGGCCAGCACCGCGACGCCAACGCCTCCTGGGCCGACTTCGAGCACCTCGCGGCCCACGAGTACGGCCACGACCTCACCGGCTTCTTCACCGCGTGGGCCCACAGCACCGTGATCCCGCTCGAGCCCTACCTCCACCCCGGAACCCTGAAGGACAACGCGTGAGCTGGTACAAAGCGCTCGCCCTCGTCGCGAGCGGAGCGGCGGCGCTCGGCATGGCGCAGCCGCCGGCGATCGGCGCGGACGGCGTCGGCGACCCCTACTTCCCCGGGACGGCAACGGCGGCTACGACGTCTCGCGCTACGAGGTGAAGGTCTCCGTCGACCCCGCCGCCCCCGCGTCCTTCACCGGCGACACCACGGTGCACGCGACGGCGCGCCAGGACCTCGATCGGTTCGACCTCGACCTGGAGGGCTTCACGGTCTCGGCGGTGACCGTGAACGGCGTGCCGGCCACGGCGATCGCGCGGTCGGGGGCGCACGAACTGGTGATCACGCCGCGCACGCGGGTGCGGCGCGGCAGCATCTTCTCCGTGCGCGTCGTGTACTCGGGCCCGCCAGTGGGCGCGAGCTGGCACCGGCTCGTGGGCGGCGGCATCGACGTGAGCGGCGAGCCGCACTCGGCCACGGCGTGGTTCCCCTTGAACGACCACCCCTCGGACAAGGCGGCGCTGCACCTGGAGGCGACCGTGCCGACCGGGTGGACGGTGGTGGGCAACGGGCTGCCCGGCCCGACCACCGCGAACGCCGGGCACACGACGTTCCGCTGGCACGAGGACCACCCGATCGTCTCCTACGCCACGACGATGGCGATCGACAAGTTCACCGTGTACACCTCGAAGCTCGCCGACGGCACGCCCGTGATCACCGCGTACGGGCAGAACACGAGCATCCTCCCCGACTCCGAGGCGCTGCTGCCGAAGATCATGGGCTTCCTGACCGAGGCGTTCGGCCCGTACCCGTTCGACTCGACCGGAGCGATCGTCGTCGAGCCGGAGGCCACCGAGGGCAGCCTCGCGCTGGAGACGCAGACGCGCCCGACCTACGACGGCGCGTTCTTCGACGCGTCGGCCGTGCACGAGCTGGCGCACCAGTGGTTCGGCGACGCGGTGTCCTTTTCGGACTGGCGCGACGGCTGCCTGGCCGAGTGCTTCGCCCAGTACGCCGGGCAGCTGTGGGACGAGGCCGAGAACGGGGCCGACCTCGACGAGAGCTACCGCACGATCGTCGAGCAGAACGCGGGCGACGCGGCCTACTGGCAGGTGCCGATCTACGACCCGGGCAAGGACCGGCCGCTCGACTACGCCCTGTACGACCGGGGCTCGCTCATGCTCCACGCGCTGCGCCGCACGATGGGCGACGACAAGTTCTTCGGCCTGCTGAAGCACTGGATCGCCGCGCACCGCGACGGCAACGCGTCCTGGCCCGACTTCGAGCACTTCGCGTCGGCGCAGGCGGGGCAGGACCTGTCGGGCTTCTTCACCGCGTGGGCGCACAGCTCCGTGATCCCGCCGGTCCAATACCTGCACCCGGGCTCGCTCGCGCGCTGAGCGGGGCGTACTTCACCCGAAATAGTGAAGTGCGCCGCCACGCGTCATTCTGTTCACCGGATGGCCTCTCGGTGGGTGTGGCGGTGACCGGCCGGCACGCCCCCCGACTGGCCGGTCACCGCTGTACGCATCCGGCATTCGGGTGCCGCCCGGCGAGGCGATTGGCGCACCCCGGCGCGGGCCGCGACACTGGGCCGGTGCAGAGCCCGACCGCCTCCGGATCACCGACCCCCGCCGTTTCGCCCGAGCTGGCCGAGCTGGCCGCCGCCTACGGCGTGGCGACCCACTACGAGAACTCCGACCGCGTGGAAGTCCGGGTCGAGGCCGAGGTGGTCGTCGCCGTCCTCGCACAGTTCGACGTGGACGCCTCGAGCGCGGAGTCGATCCGCCGCGCACTGGAGCGCGTCCGAGCGGCCCGGGCGTCGGCCGACCTGCCGCCCACGATCGTCGTGCGCGCCGGTGCCACGCGCGAGCTGGGCCGCGAGGTCACCGTCGAGCTGGAGGACGGCACGACTCGCGACGTCGGCACCACGCTGCCGGCCGACCTGCCGCTGGGCTGGCACCACGTCGTCGCCGGCGAGCGCCGGGTGCCGCTGGCCGTGGTCCCGGCGAAGCTGCCCGAGGTGCCCGCCGCATGGGGCTGGATGCTGCAGCTCTACGCCCTGCACTCGGCCGGGTCGTGGGGGATGGGCGACTTCGGCGACCTCCGGACCACGGCCACGCGCTCGGCCGCCGAGCTCGGCGCGGGTGTGCTGCTGGTCAACCCGGTGCAGGCGTTCAGCCCCGCGCACCCCGTGGAGCGCTCGCCTTACTCGCCGTCGAGCAGGCGCTTCGCGAACCCCGTGTACCTGCGGGTCACCGACACCGAGGCGTTCGCCAAGGCCGACGAGGCCACGCGCACGAAGGTGCTGGCCCTGGCCCCGGACGCGGTTCCGGACCTGATCGACTACGACGCCGTGTGGGACGCCAAGCGCACCGCGCTCGAGCTGCTGCGCCCGCACCACCCGCGGCCCGTCGAGCTCCACGGCGATCTGCGCGACTTCGCGACGTTCGGCGCGCTGGCCGAGGTCCACGGCGCCGACTGGCGCGAGTGGCCCGAGGCGCTGCGCGACCCGGCGAGCCCCGAGGTGGCCGCGGCCCGCGAGAAGCTGGCCGACCGCGTCGAGTTCCACGGCTGGCTCCAGCAGCTGTGTCACGAGCAGCTCGACGAGGTCCGTCTCGCGGCGCGTGAGGCCGGGATGACGGTGGGTGTCGTGCACGACCTGCCCGTCGGCGTGCACCCCGGCGGCGCCGACACGTGGGCGCTGCGCGACGTGTTCGCGGCCCGCGTGCGCGTGGGCGCGCCGCCCGACGCGTTCAACCAGCAGGGCCAGGACTGGAATCTCCCGCCGTGGCGGCCCGACCGCCTCGCCGAGGCCGGGTACGCGCCGTTCCGAGACGTCATCCGCGGCGTGTTGCAGCACGCCGACGGCATCCGCGTGGACCACATCGCGGGCCTGTGGCGTCTGTGGTGGATCCCGCCGGGCGAGCCCGCCGGCCGCGGCACCTACGTGCACTACGACGCCGAGGCGATGCTCGGCGTCCTCGCGCTGGAGGCCCACCGTGCCGGCGCCGTGGTGGTCGGCGAGGACCTCGGCACGGTCGAGGAGACCGTCACCGAGACCATGCACGAACGCGGCGTGCTCAGCTCCGCCGTGCTGTGGTTCCAGCGCGACTGGGACGCACCGGGCAAACCGTTCGTCCGCCCCGCGGACTGGGACCCGCACGCGATGGCGAGCATCTCGACCCACGACCTGCCCACCGTGTCCGGCTGGCTCGAAGCGGAGCACGTGCGCGTCCGGGCCGAGCTGGGCCTGCTCGACCGGCCCGTGGAGCAGGAGTACACGGAGGCGGCGGCCGAACGCGGCGCGCTGCTCGACCTCGTTGCGCGCGAAGGCATCCCCGCCGACGACCCGGTGGTGGCCCTGCACACGCTCCTGGCCTCGGCGGCGTCACGCCTGGTGCTCACCTCGCCCGCCGACGTGATCGGCGAACGGCGCCAGCCCAACCTGCCCGGAACGGTCGACCAGTACCCTAACTGGCGGATCCCGCTCCCCGTCAGTGTCGACGGGTTCTTCGCCGACGCGCGGGTGCGTGCGGCGGTCGCCCCGCTCAAGGCCGCCCGCCCGCTCCCGTAACCGCCCGGGCCGGCCTTCGTGGTTCGAGACCCGCCCGCGCGGGTAAGTCAGTCTTCCCCGAGAAACCCGACAAACCGATGTCCCCCAAGGAGAGTCCCGTGCGTCCCTGGCCCGGAAGGCCCTACCCGCTCGGCGCCACCTACGATGGGGTGGGCACGAACTTCGCCCTGTTCTCCGAAGTCGCCGAGTACGTGGAGCTCTGCCTGTTCGACGAGGACGGCACGGAAACGTGTTCGCGCCTGGAGGAGGTCGACGGGTTCGTCCACCACGGCTACCTGCTCGGCATCGGTCCCGGTCAGCGCTACGGCTTCCGCGTGCACGGCCCGTACGACCCTGACCGCGGCCTGCGCTGCAACCCGAACAAGGTCCTGATCGACCCGTACGCCAAGGCGCTTTCGCGTGGCGTCGACTGGTCGGAGGCGCTGTTCGGGTACGAGTTCGAAAACCCGGAGACGCGCAACGACCAGGACTCGGCCGGGCACGTGCCGTACTCGCTGGTGGTGAGCCCGTTCTTCGACTGGGCCAACGACCGCGCGCCGCGCACGCCCTACCACGAGACCGTGATCTACGAAGCGCACGTGCGCGGCATGACGATGACGCACCCGTTCGTGCCCGACCGCCTGCGCGGCACGTATGCCGGTCTCGCGCACCCCGCCGTGATCGAGCACCTGAAGAAGCTCGGCGTCACGGCGGTGGAGCTCATGCCGGTGCACCAGTTCGTGACCGACCACGGCCTGGACCAGAAGGGCCTGCGCAACTACTGGGGCTACAACACCATCGGCTTCTTCGCGCCCCACGACGCCTACGCGGCGATGCCGGGGCAGGGCGGGCAGGTGCAGGAGTTCAAGGGCATGGTCCGCGCCCTGCACGAAGCCAACATCGAGGTGATCCTCGACGTCGTCTACAACCACACCGCCGAGGGCAACCACCTCGGCCCGACGCTGTCCATGCGCGGCATCGACAACGAGGCCTACTACCGGCTGGTCGAGGACGAGCCGAAGTACTACATGGACTACACGGGCACGGGCAACTCGCTCAACGTCCGCAACCCCCACACGTTGCAGCTGATCATGGACTCGCTGCGCTACTGGGTCACCGAGATGCACGTGGACGGGTTCCGCTTCGACCTCGCCTCGGCGCTGGCGCGCGAGTTCTACGACGTCGACCGCCTGTCCACGTTCTTCGAGCTCGTGCAGCAGGACCCGATCGTGAGCCAGGTCAAGCTCATCGCCGAGCCATGGGACGTCGGCCCCGGTGGCTACCAGGTGGGTAACTTCCCGCCGCTGTGGACGGAGTGGAACGGGCAGTACCGCGACACCGTGCGCGACTTCTGGCGCGGCGAACCTTCGACGCTGGGGGAGTTCGCCTCCCGCATCACAGGCTCGTCGGACCTCTATCAGGACGACGGCCGACGGCCGTTCGCGTCGATCAACTTCGTCACCGCCCACGACGGCTTCACGCTCGAGGACTTGGTGTCCTACAACGAGAAGCACAACGAAGCCAACGGCGAGGACAACCGCGACGGCGCCGACGACAACCGGTCGTGGAACTGCGGCGTGGAGGGCCCGACCGAGGACGAGGAGGTCCTCGCGCTGCGCGCCCGCCAGCGCCGCAACCTGCTCGCCACCGTGCTGCTGTCCCAGGGCGTGCCGATGCTGCTGCACGGCGACGAGCTCGGCCGCACGCAGCAGGGCAACAACAACGCCTACTGCCAGGACTCCGAACTGTCCTGGATGGACTGGGCGCTCGCCAAGGAGAACGCCGACCTCGTCGACTTCACCGCGGCGCTCACCGCGTTCCGCAAGCGCCACCCGGTGTTCCGGCGTCGCCGGTTCTTCCAGGGCAAGCCGGTGCGCAAGGGCGAGGAGCTCGGCGACATCGCGTGGTTCACCCCGGCCGGAGAGGAGATGACCGAGCAGAACTGGGACGACGGCTTCGGCAAGTCCGTGGTCATCTTCCTCAACGGCGAGGGCATCTCCGACCTCGACCCGCGCGGCATGGCGGTGGTCGACGAGTCGTTCCTGCTCGCGTTCAACGCGCACTACGAGGACATCGCGATGACTTTGCCCGCCAACGGGTACGGCACCGAGTGGACGGTCGTCGTCGACACGGCCACCGGTCAGGTCGGACAGTCCGATGTGGACCCGGTGCCGGGCGGTGGCAAGCACACGCTCGCCGCGCGGTCGCTCGTGGTGCTGCAGCGCACCGGCCGGGAGGAGCAGGAGTGAACCCGCCGTCCTCGACGTACCGGGTTCAGCTGCGCCCGGAGTTCACCTTCACCGACGCCGCCGGGATCGTCGACTACCTGCGCTCGCTCGGTGCGGGTGCGCTCTACACCTCGCCGGTGCTCGACGCGACCACCGGCTCCGCGCACGGCTACGACGTGGTCGACCCGACCCGCGCGCGGCCGGAACTGGGCGGCGAGGAAGCCCGTCAGGTGCTCGTGGCGCGGCTGAAGTCCGCCGGGCTCACGCTCGTGGTCGACATCGTGCCGAATCACATGTCCGTCGAGGTCCCGAAGCTCAACCGCTGGTGGTGGGACGTGCTCCGCCACGGGCAGGCGTCGGAATACGCGGGGTTCTTCGACATCGACTGGAGCCGCGGCAAG
The DNA here is from genome assembly GCF_040682095.1 of Amycolatopsis sp. NPDC051372. Lineage (NCBI taxonomy): Bacteria > Bacillati > Actinomycetota > Actinomycetes > Pseudonocardiales > Pseudonocardiaceae > Amycolatopsis > Amycolatopsis sp. NPDC051372. Next base: position 149,306 of record NZ_JBFBAF010000011.1, on the reverse strand, counting down.
GTGCTGCTGCCCGTGCTCGGCGAGGACGCGGCCGTCGCCGAGCTGACCGTGGACCGCTCTGGTGACGACGACGAACTGGTCTACTACGACCACCGCTTCCCGATCGCGCCCGGCACCGGCGAGGGCACGCCGCAGGAGGTGCACGCGCGCCAGCACTACGAGCTCGTCGGCTGGCGCCGCGGCAACGCCGAACTGAACTACCGCCGCTTCTTCGACATCACGAACCTCGCGGCTGTCACGGTCGAGAAGGCCGAGGTGTTCGCCGAAACGCACGGCGAGGTGCTGCGCTGGGTGGCCGACGGCGACGTCGCCGGCCTGCGCGTGGACCACCCGGACGGCCTGGCCGACCCGGGCGGCTACCTGCGCCGGCTGCGCGCGGGCGCGCCCGACGCGTGGCTGGTCGTGGAGAAGATCTTGCACCCGGGCGAGGCGCTGCCGCAGAGCTGGCCGGTCGACGGCACCACCGGCTACGACGCGCTCAACGAGATCACCGGCGTGTTCGTGGACCCGGCCGCGAAGCCCGTGTTCACCCGGCTCGTGGGTGAGCTGGGCGGACGCACCGACTACCTCGCCGTGGAACAGCAAGCGCGGCGCCTGGTCACCGACCGGATCCTCGTGGCCGAGGTGCACCGCATCGCGGGCCTGGTCGAGGGTGTCGAGCCGGACGCCGCGCGCGCCGCCGTGGCCGAGGTGATGATCGCCTTCGGTGTCTACCGCTCGTACCTGCCGGAGGGCGCCGCCGAGTGGACGGGCGCCGTCGAGCGCGCGCGGTCGCGCCGGCCCGACCTGGGCGAGGCCCTGACCGCGCTGGACACACAGGTCCGCGCGGAACCCGGCGGCGAGCTGGCGACGCGCGTCCAGCAGACGTCCGGCATGGTCGTGGCCAAGGGCACCGAGGACACGACCTTCTACCGCTTCACCCGTTTCGCCGCGCTCAACGAGGTCGGCGGCGACCCCGACCGCTTCGGGCGCGGAGTGGCCGAGTTCCACGAGCTGGCCGCGGGCCGTGCCGCTGGACGTCCGGCGAGCATGACCACGCTGACCACGCACGACACCAAGCGCTCCGAGGACACGCGGGCGCGGCAGGCGGCGTTGTCGGAGCTGGCCGAGGAGTTCGGCGACGCCGTGCGCCGCTGGACGAAGCGCCGCGGCATCGACGAGCCGGCGCTGAACCTGCTGGCGTGGCAGACGCTCGTGGGCGCGTGGCCCATCGCGCCCGAGCGCCTGCGCGACTACCTCGACAAGGCGGCGAAGGAGTCGAAGCTCCGCACCACCTGGACCGACCACGACGAGGTGTTCGAGCAGGCCGTCGCGGCGTGGCCCGAGCAGGTGCTGGGCGATGCCGAGCTGAGGGCGGAGGTCGAGGAGTTCGTCGGGAAGCTGCGCGGTCCGGGCTGGGTGACCTCGCTGGGCCAGAAACTGGTGCAGCTGGCCGGGCCGGGCGTGCCGGATGTCTACCAGGGCACCGAGCTGTGGGACTTCTCGCTCGTGGACCCGGACAACCGGCGCGAGGTCGACTACGGCGCGCGCCGCGAGATCCTCGAGCGCGTGCTGGCCGGCGAGCAGCCGGAGGTCGACGAAACCGGTGCCGCCAAGCTGCTGCTGGTCCACCGGACGCTGACGCTGCGGCGCGAACGGCCTGAGCTGTTCACCGGCTACCGCCCGCTGAAGGCCGAGGGCGCGGCCGCCGAGCACCTGCTGGCGTTCCAGCGCGGGGAGGACCTGGCGGTGGCCGTGACGCGGCTGCCCGTCGCGCTCGAGAAGACCGGCGGCTGGCGCGACACCGTGCTGCCGCTGACGGATGGCTTCTGGACCGACGTGCTCACCGGCCGTGCGGTCGGCGACGCGCCCCTGGCCGCGGCGCTGTTCGACAAGTACCCGGTGGCTCTTCTGGTGCGAGGGGATTCCTGAATGTTCACCGTATGGGCGCCCGCCGCGGACCGCGTGCGGGTGCGCGTCGACGGCACTGACCACGAGATGCGCCCGACCGCCGGCGGCTCGTGGCAGGCCGACGTCACCGGTACCGACTACGCCTTCCTTCTCGGCGACGACGACAAGCCGCTGCCGGACCCGCGTTCGCTGCGCCAGCCGGCCGGCGTCCACGAGGCTTCGCGCGCCTACGACCACGCCGAGTTCGAGTGGACCGACGGCGCGTGGACCGGCCGTCCGCTGCCCGGCGGCGTCGTCTACGAGCTGCACTTGGGCACCTTCACCGAGGGCGGCACGTTCGATTCGGCGATCGAGCGGCTCGGCCACCTCGTGGACCTCGGCATCACGCACGTCGAGCTGCTGCCGGTGAACTCGTTCGACGGCACGGCCGGCTGGGGCTACGACGGCGTGCTGTGGGGCGCGGTGCACGAGCCCTACGGCGGACCGGACGGCCTCAAGCGGTTCGTCGACGCGTGCCACTCCCGCGGCCTCGCCGTGGTGCTGGACGTCGTCTACAACCACCTCGGCCCCTCGGGCGCCTACCTCGATCGCTTCGGCCCGTACTTCGCCGGCCACACCGACTGGGGCGCGGGCCTCAACCTCGACGGCCCGGGTTCCGACGAGGTGCGCCGGTACGTGCTCGACAACGCGCTGGGCTGGCTACGCGACTTCCACGTGGACGCGCTGCGGCTCGACGCCGTCCACGCGCTGGTGGACAAGCGCGCCACACACCTGCTGGAGGAGCTGTCCACCGAGGTCGGCGAGCTGTCCGCGGCCGTGCGCCGCCCGCTCACCCTGATCGCCGAGTCGGACCAGAACGACCCGCGGCTCGTGACCCCGCGTGAGGGCGGCGGCTACGGGGTGCACGCGCAGTGGTCCGACGACCTGCACCACACGCTGCACGTCCGCATCACCGGCGAGACTTCCGGTTACTACGCGGACTTCGCCGCGCCCGGCGCGCTCGCGAAAACGTTGCGCGAGGTGTTCTTCCACGCCGGCACCTGGTCGTCGTTCCGTGAACGCACCCACGGCCGCCCGGTGGACACGCGGAAGGTACCGGGTCACCGGTTCCTCGCGTACCTGCAGAACCACGACCAGATCGGCAACCGCGCCACCGGCGACCGGCTCTCGGCCACCGCCGCGCCGGGCCGGATCGCGGCCGCGGCCGCGGTGGTGTTCTGCTCGCCGTACACGCCGATGGTGTTCATGGGCGAGGAGTGGGCGGCGAGCACGCCGTGGCAGTTCTTTGCTTCCTTCCCCGACCCGGAGCTTGCCGAGGCTGTGCGCACGGGCCGGCGGCGTGAGTTCGGCCGCCACGGCTGGGGCGAGGCCGACGTGCCGGACCCGATGGACCCGGCGACCGTCGCGCGCTCGCGGCTCGACTGGTCCGAGCCGGAGCAGCCGGCGCACCAGGAGATGCTGCGGACCTACCGCACGCTGATCCGGCTGCGCCGCGAACGGCCCGAGTTGGCGAACCCGAGCCTCGACGGATTCGTCTTGCGGGCGGCTCCGGACGACTCGTGGCTCGTGCTGCACCGCGGCGCGCTGAGACTCGCCTGCAACTTCGGCGAAACCACGGCGACCGTCCCACTGGGCGGGACGCCGGGGGAGGTCCTGGCGTCCTGGGACACGCCGGAGTTCGACCATGCCGGTGAATCCGTGCGGCTTCCTCCCGCGTCTTTCGTGCTGGTGGCCACCTCCTGACCGGCGTTTACCAATCCGGCCAAAAGTAGGCCGACCCCTACTCGACACGTAACCGTACCTGCGAAGCCATTCGGCCGTGACTGTGGTCGGATTGGTAACGATCGGCACAGTTCGCGGGAAATCCGGCACTTTTCCCGAAAAGTTCAGCCGGGTAGCCGGACCCGCGGGACCGGCCGGTTTGGGAGGATCTCCCCATGGCAACACGACCCGCTTCCGACACCCAGGTCCTGGCCGGCCGCCCCTTTCCGCTCGGCGCTCACCCGGAAGCCGGAGGGGTGCGGTTCGCCGTCACCTCGGCGGTGGCCGACGCCGTGGAGGTCTGCCTCCTCGGCGACGACGGCACCGAGCGCCGGATCGAGCTCACCGAGCGGACGTTCGGCGTCTGGCACGGGCTGGTCCCGGGCGTGACGCCGGGGCAGCGCTACGGCTACCGCGTGCACGGCCCGTACGACCCGGGACGAGGGCTGCGCTGCAACCCGGCGAAGCTGCTCGTGGACCCGTACGCGCACCGGATCAGCGGCCGCCTGACCGACCTGGCGGCCGCGCAGGGGTTCGTGGGCGACCCGGACCGCGGTCAGGCGTCCACTGTGGACTCACTAGGCAGCGTGCCGCTGTCAGTGGTCACTTCGCCCGGCGGGCCGGACACGGGCGTGAAGCCCGAAGTGCCGTTCGAGGAGTCGGTGATCTACGAGTTGCACGTGAAGGGGTTCACCGAGCTGCACCCGTTCATCCCGGAAGCGCTGCGCGGCACCTACCTGGGCCTCGCGCACCCGGTGGCGATCGAGCACCTCACCCGGCTCGGCGTGACCACAGTGGAGCTGCTGCCCGTGCACGCGTTCGCCGACGAACCGTCGCTGGTGCGCGCGGGCCGGCACAACTACTGGGGCTACTCGCCGCTGGGCTACTTCGCGCCGCACCCGGGATACGCGAGCGAACCCGGCCGCGAGATCGAGGAGTTCCGGACGATGGTGGCCGCGCTGCACGCGGCCAACATCGAGGTGATCGTCGACGTCGTCTTCAACCACACCTGCGAGGGCGGCCCCGACGGGCCCACGCTGTTCCTGCGCGGGCTCGACGCGCCGACGTACTACCTGCACACCAAACGCGGGCAGATGGCCGACATCACCGGCTGCGGCAACACCCTCGACTCGGGCTCGCCGACCGTGGTCCGGCTCGTCACCGACTCGCTGCGGTACTGGACGCAGGAGCTCGGCGTCGACGGCTTCCGGTTCGACCTCGCGAGCACGCTGGGCCGCCCGCGCGGCGGCATGTTCGACCGCGACTCCACCATGCTCACGGCCATCACCACCGACCCGGTCCTGTCGCGGTGCAAGCTCATCGCCGAACCCTGGGACGCGACGGGGGAGGGCTACCGCGTCGGCGACTTCGGTGCGCAGTGGGCCGAGTGGAACGGCCGCTACCGCGACACCCTGCGCGACTTCTGGCGGGGGGTCACGGGTGTGCGCGACCTCGCGTACCGGCTCTCGGGTTCGTCGGACCTCTACGACCACAACCTGCGCCGGCCGTGGCAGTCGGTCAACTTCGTGACCGCCCACGACGGCTTCACGTTGCGGGATCTGGTGTCCTACAACGAAAAGCACAACGAGGACAACGGCGAGGACAACCGCGACGGCACCACCGACAACCGCTCGTGGAACCACGGTGTGGAGGGCGAGACCGCCGACCAGGCGATCGTCGCTCTGCGCACCCGCCAGGCGCGCAACCTCTTCGCCACGCTGCTTCTGTCCACCGGCACGCCGATGTTCGTCGCGGGCGACGAGATGTGGCGGACCCAGGGTGGCAACAACAACGCCTACTGCCTCGACGACGAGACGTCGTGGGTCGACTGGACGCCCTCGGCCGCGTCGGAGCCGATGCTCGCCTTCGCCCGGCGCGTGGTGCGCCTGCGCGCAAGCAGCCCCGCGCTGCGCCAGCCGGAGTTCTTCGAAGGCCGCACCACGCCCACCGGCAAACCGGACCTCATCTGGTTCCGGCCCGACGGCGAGGAGTTCGACGAGATCGACTGGTTCGACGAGAGCCGCCGCACGCTGTGCATGTGGATCGACGGGTCCAATTCCCAGGCCCGCAACCGCGAGGGCGAGCTCGTCACCGACCACTCGTGGCTGCTGATCCTGCACGCCGGCGAGGACGACGTGGAGGTGGTGCTGCCCGGACCCGAGTACGGTGCCACCTACAAACCCACGCTCGACACGGGCACGGCCGACGGCAGCCCCGCGTACGTCGGGGTGCTGGAACCGAAGACCCGCATCGTCGTGGCGGCCCGGTCGTTGCAGCTGCTCCGAGCGCCACGGGACTTCGTGTCGGGCCCTCAGCCGCTTTAGCGCGGGGAGCCGGCGGTCCCCGAGGTGCATCGATCAAGAGGTTTCGCAGAAATCGGTCAAGAGATCACTCTCACCTCGGAACGCCGGAATCCCCCTCGTCATCCGGATCGTTGGATGTTGAAATCCAGCGTGGCTATCCCCGAGGAGAAGTGCATGAGCGACGACGGCACCGGATCCGAGCCCGGTCTGCGTATCGGACTGGTCGCGGAGTCGACGAAAACCGAGACCCGTGTCGCGCTGACGCCGGACACCGTGCGCAAGGCCATCGGCCTGGGTTACCGCGTGGTGGTGGAGTCCGGGGCCGGCGTGCGATCGGGGTTCGACGACGAGGCCTACCTGTCCGCGGGCGCCGAGGTGTCGGCCGATCCGGTGTGGGACGCGGACGTGGTCGTCACCGTCAACGCGCCCGACCCGGGCGAAATCGAGAGCTTGCGCCCGGGCACGACGCTGGTGTCGATGCTGGCCCCGGCGCTCGAGCCGGATCGGCTGGCGGCGCTGGCCGAGCGCGGGGTCACGGCGTTGGCGATGGACGCGGTTCCGCGCATTTCGCGGGCGCAGTCGCTGGACGTGCTGAGCTCGATGGCGAACATCGCCGGCTACCGCGCGGTGATCGAGGCCGCGCATGTGTTCGGCCGGTTTTTCACGGGCCAGGTCACCGCGGCCGGGAAGGTGCCGCCGGCGAAGGTGCTCGTGGCGGGGGCCGGGGTGGCCGGGCTCGCGGCGATCGCCGCGGCCAACAGCCTGGGTGCGGTGGTGCGGGCGACCGACCCGCGGCCGGAGGTGGCCGACCAGGTCCGGTCGCTCGGTGGCGAGTACCTGGCGGTCGAGGTCGAGCAGGAGGCCAGTACCGACGGGTATGCGAAGGCGACGTCGGAGGCCTACGACAAGCGGGCGGCGGAGATCTACTCCGAGCAGGCCGCGGACGTGGACATCGTCATCACGACCGCGCTCATCCCGGGCCGGCCGGCGCCGAAGCTGCTCACGGCCGAGCAGGTGGCGTCGATGAAGCCGGGCAGCGTCGTGGTCGACATGGCCGCGGCGCAGGGCGGCAACGTCGCCGGCACCGAGGCCGGGGAGGTCGTGACGACCGACAACGGGGTCACGCTGATCGGTTACACCGATCTGCCGGGCCGGTTGCCCGCGCAGGCCTCGCAGCTCTACGGCACGAATGTGGTGAACCTGCTGAAGCTGCTGACGCCGGAGAAGGACGGCAGGCTCGCCCTCGACTTCGAGGACGTCGTGCAGCGCGGGCTGACGGTGGTTCGTGACGGTGAGGTGTTGTGGCCGCCGCCGAAGGTGTCGGTGAGCGCGGCCCCGCCGCCCGCACCCGCCCCGCAGGCTGCGGCACAGCCGGAGAAGCCCAAGTCGCCGTGGGCCCGGGCGGTGGTCGCGGTGATCGGCGCGGTGGTCCTGTTCCTGGCGTCGGCGTTCGCGCCGCCGGAGCTGGCGGGGCATCTGACGGTGTTCGTGCTCGCCATCGTGATCGGTTTCTACGTGATCGGCAACGTGCATCACGCGTTGCACACGCCGTTGATGTCGGTGACCAATGCGATCTCGGGGATCATCGTCGTCGGCGCGATCCTGCAGATCGCCGGCGGCGGGATCGCCACCACCATCCTGGCCGGAGCCGCCGTGCTGCTGGCCGCCATCAACATCGTCGGTGGGTTCATGGTGACCCGCCGGATGCTGTCGATGTTCTCGAGGAGCTGAGTGACCAGTGCACGCTGAAACGTGGAAGTCGGCGGCGTACCTGATCGCCGCCCTGTTGTTCGTGGCCAGCCTCGCGGGGCTGGCCAAGCACGAGACCTCGCGCCGCGGGGTCTGGTTCGGGATCGCCGGCATGGCGATCGCGCTGGTCGCGACCGCGGTCACCGCGCTGGGCCTGGCCTCGGGCCTCGGCATCACGCTGCTGCTGATCGCGCTCGTGATCGGCGCGGCGATCGGGGTGTGGCGGGCGCGCGTGGTCGAGATGACCGGCATGCCCGAGCTGATCGCGCTGATGCACAGCTTCGTCGGCCTGGCCGCGGTGCTGGTGGGCTGGAACGGGTTCCTCGAGGTCGAGGGGAACGACGCGCAGACGGAGCTGGTGGGGTCGCTGCTGGGCATCCACCACGCCGAGGTCGTGATCGGCGTGTTCATCGGCGCCGTGACTTTCACCGGCTCGATCATCGCGTTCCTCAAGCTGTCGGCGCGGATCCCGTCCAAGCCGCTGCAGCTGCCGGGCAAGAACGTGCTCAACCTCGGCGCGCTGGTCGCGTTCGCGGTGCTCACGGTGTTCTTCGTGCTCACCCCCGCGACCTGGCTGCTCGTGGTGGTCACGGTGCTCGCGCTGGCGCTCGGCGTCCACCTGGTCGCCTCGATCGGCGGCGGTGACATGCCGGTGGTCGTGTCGATGCTCAACAGCTACTCGGGCTGGGCCGCGGCCGCGTCGGGCTTCTTGCTGGGCAACGACTTGCTGATCATCACCGGCGCGCTCGTCGGCTCCTCCGGTGCTTACCTGTCCTACGTGATGTGCAAGGCGATGAACCGCTCGTTCATCTCCGTCATCGCGGGTGGCTTCGGCGCGCCGGCGACCAGCGGCCCGGCGGAGGTCACCGGCGAGCACCGCGAGATCGACGCCGCCGGGGTGGCCGAGCTGCTCTCGAACGCGAGCTCGGTGGTCATCACGCCGGGTTACGGCATGGCGGTCGCGCAGGCGCAGTCGCCGGTGGCCGAGCTGACGCGACGGCTGCGCGAGCAGGGCGTGAACGTGCGGTTCGGGGTGCACCCCGTCGCCGGCCGGCTGCCCGGGCACATGAACGTGCTGCTTGCCGAGGCGAAGGTGCCCTACGACATCGTCCTGGAGATGGACGAGATCAACGACGACCTGGCCGACACCGACGTCGTGCTCGTGATCGGGGCCAACGACACGGTGAACCCGTCGGCGGCGGAGGATCCGGGCAGCCCGATCGCCGGCATGCCGGTGCTGCGGGTCTGGGAGGCCGGCAACGTCGTGGTGTTCAAGCGGTCCATGGCGCCGGGCTACGCGGGGGTGCAGAACCCGTTGTTCTTCCGCGACAACAGCCAGATGCTCTTCGGCGACGCCAAGCAACGGGTGCAGGACATCCTCGCCGCGCTTCCGGCCCGCGTCGGGTAGCACCCCGAGCAGTCCCGCCCGACACCTGTGCCGCCGGCTCCCGGAGCCGGCGGCACAGTCGTGTTCGGAGCCCATTGTGGACAGTCGGGCGCGAACCACCGCGCGGCGACTCACGCCTGATTGTGAACGGCGCTCGACTTCCGTGTTACGGGGAAACCGCCAAAACCATGCGCGGGTGATTGTTCCGGCGTTCGAGTTGCGAACACACCGAACGTGTGGGAACGGCGAAAACTTCGTCCGCCGGAGCCGTTTCGCCCGACCGGGTGGCGGGTACAACCGTAAAAGGCCCCGCTGTCAAGGGCTTTGAGGGAATCAGGCACACTGACCGTGCTCGCGTTCGCGGGGGATCAGCGGAGTCAAAAGAGGGGCGTTGCCATGACCGGCCGGCTCGGTATCGACGACGTCAGCCCCACGGTCAGCTGCGGCCGCTACCCGGCCAAAGCCGTTGTGGGGGAACACTTTCCGGTGTCCGCGACGGTGTGGCGCGAAGGCCACGACGCCGTGTCGGCCACCGTCGCGTGGCGCGGTCCCGGCGACCGCGTGTCGCGGCAGACGCGGATGGCCGAGCGAGGCAAGGGATTGGACCTCTTCGCCGCGGTGATCGTGCCTGACACCGAGGGCCTGTGGACCTACCGCGTCGACGCGTGGAGCGACCCGTGGGCCACGTGGGAACACGCGGTGGAGGTCAAGATCGCGGCGGGACAGGGGCCCGAGGACCTCGCCAACGACCTCGAGAACGGGGCGCGCCTGCTCGAGCGCGTGTCCCGCCGGCCCGAGCGCCGGGCCGAGCGCGCATTGCTTGCCGGCGCGGCCACCGATCTGCGCGACGCCGGCCGCGACCTCGCCGAGCGCGTGGGCGCCGCGCTTTCGCCCGAAGTGCGCCACTTGATGCACGAATTCCCTGTGCGGGAACTGATCACCAAGGGCAAACCGCTGAAGCTGTGGGTCGACCGCAAGCGTGCGGCCTTCGGTTCCTGGTACGAGGTCTTCCCGCGTTCCACGGGCGGGGTCGACGAGCGCGGCAACGCCGTCCACGGCACGTTCGCCACCGCCGCGCGTTCACTCGACCGGGTCGCGGACATGGGCTTCGACGTGGTGTACCTGCCGCCGATCCACCCGATCGGGCGAGTGAACCGCAAGGGCCCCAACAACACGCTCGTCGCCACGCCCGAGGACGTCGGCTCGCCGTGGGCCATCGGCGCCGACGAGGGCGGGCACGACGCGATCCACCCGGACCTCGGCACGTTCGAGGACTTCGACGCCTTCGTCGCCCGCGCCGAAGAGCTCGGCATGGAGGTGGCGCTCGACCTCGCGCTGCAGGCCGCGCCCGATCACCCGTGGGTGCTAAAGCACCCGGAGTTCTTCACCACCCGCCCGGACGGCACGATCGCCTACGCCGAGAACCCGCCGAAGAAGTACCAGGACATCTACCCGGTCAACTTCGACAACGACCCGCGCGGCGTCTACGACGAGGTGCTCCGCGTCGTGCTCCACTGGGTGTCGCACGGGGTGCGCATCTTCCGGGTCGACAACCCGCACACCAAGCCGCCGGACTTCTGGGCGTGGCTGATCCAGTCGGTCAAGGACGCGCACCCGGACGTGCTGTTCCTGGCCGAGGCGTTCACGCGCCCGGCGCGGCTGTGGGGCCTGGCGAAGCTCGGCTTCACCCAGAGCTACACCTACTTCACCTGGCGTACGAGCAAGGAGGAGCTGACCGAGTTCGGGACCGATCTGGTCGAACACTGGAACGAGGGCCGCCCCAACCTTTTCGTGAACACCCCGGACATCCTCCACGAGTCGCTGCAGCACGGCGGGCCGGGAATGTTCGCGTTGCGGGCGGCGCTGGCCGCCACGCTGTCGCCGACGTGGGGTGTGTACTCCGGGTACGAGCTCTACGAGCACCAGCCGGTGCGCGAGGGCAGCGAGGAGTACCTCGATTCGGAGAAGTACCAATTACGTCCGCGCGACTTCGAGCGGGCGCTGGCCGAAGGCCGCTCGCTGGAGCCGTGGATCACGAAGCTCAACACCATCCGCAAGACCCATCCGGCGTTGCAGGGTATGCGGACCCTGCGGTTCCACCACGTCGACAACGGCGCGCTGCTCGCCTACTCCAAACAGGACCCGGCGACCGGCGACACCGTCGTCACGGTGGTGAACCTCGATCCGCACGGTGCGCAGGAAGGCACCCTGTGGCTCGACCTGGAGTCGCTCGGCTTCGACTGGCACGAGCGGCTCATCGCCCACGACGAGGTCACCGGGGAGACCTGGGACTGGGGCCAGGCCAACTTCGTCCGGCTCGAACCGTGGCGTGCGGTCGCGCACGTGGTCGCGGTCCGACGCCGGCTCGCGGCATAGCTGTGTTTCCGGTTCCCCATCCGACCACAGTCACGGCGGGAACAGTCGCCACACGCAGTAACGTGCGACGGGGTTCCCGCCTCCTTTTGGTCGGATGGGGAATGAGGCCCCTTCACGAAATTTCCAGCCACCCTGCACGCACGGCACGCGGCAGGGACGATCGAACGTACCGCCGGAACGCGGGACGAGGTGGAGTTTGATGGACGACGAGAGCCGGCCCGACGCAGCTCTGGGCCTGGACGGTGTTCCGCACACGGGTGAGGCGATAACCGCCGAGGGCCTGCTCGTGGAACCGCAGGCCGACGAGTTCGCACACGCCGAAGCGGCGCCGCGCGACCCGCACTGGTTCAAGGGCGCCGTGTTCTACGAGGTGCTCGTGCGCGCCTTCACCGACTCGAACGGGGACGGCACGGGCGACCTGCGCGGCCTCGCGAGCCGGCTGGACTACCTGGAGTGGCTCGGCGTCGACTGCCTGTGGCTGCCGCCGTTCTACGCTTCGCCGCTGCGCGACGGCGGTTACGACATCAGCGACTTCCGCTCGGTGCTGCCGGAGTTCGGCACCGTCGAGGACTTCGTGTACCTGCTCGGCGAAGCGCACAAGCGCGGCATCCGGGTCATCACCGACCTGGTGCTGAACCACACCTCCGACGCGCACCCGTGGTTCCAGCAGTCGCGTTCGGACCCGGACGGCCCGTACGGCGACTACTACGTGTGGAGCGACGACGACTCGCGCTACGCCGACGCGCGCATCATCTTCGTCGACACCGAGACGTCGAACTGGACCTACGACCCGGTGCGCGGCCAGTTCTACTGGCACCGCTTCTTCAGCCACCAGCCGGACCTCAACTACGAGAACCCGGCCGTGCAGGAAGCGATGATCGACGTGCTGCGGTTCTGGCTCGACCTCGGCATCGACGGGTTCCGGCTCGACGCCGTGCCGTACCTGTTCGAGCAGGAGGGCACCAACTGCGAGAACCTGCCGCGTACGCACGAGTTCCTCAAGCACTGCCGCAAGGTCGTCGACGACGAGTTCCCCGGCCGGATCCTGCTGGCCGAGGCGAACCAGTGGCCCTCGGACGTGGTCGAGTACTTCGGCGACCAGGCGGTCGGTGGCGACGAGTGCCACATGGCGTTCCACTTCCCGCTGATGCCGCGCATCTTCATGGCCGTGCGGCGCGAGTCGCGGTTCCCGATCTCGGAGATCCTGCTGCAGACCCCGCAGATCCCGAGTGGCACGCAGTGGGGCATCTTCCTGCGCAACCACGACGAGCTCACGCTCGAGATGGTGTCGGACGAAGAGCGCGACTACATGTACTCCGAGTACGCCAAGGACCCGCGGATGAAGGCCAACATCGGCATCCGCAGGCGCCTGGCGCCGCTGCTGGACAACGACCGCAACCAGCAGGAGCTGTTCACGGCGATGCTGCTGTCGCTGCCGGGCTCGCCCGTTCTGTACTACGGTGACGAGATCGGCATGGGAGACAACATCTGGCTCGGCGACCGCGACGCGGTCCGCACGCCGATGCAGTGGACACCGGACCGCAACGCGGGCTTCTCCTCGTGCGACCCCGGCCGCATCTACCTGCCGGTGATCATGGACCCGGTCTACGGCCACCAGGCCGTCAACGTCGAGGCTCAGTCGAACAACGCGTCCTCGCTGCTGAACTGGACACGGCGGATGATCGAGGTGCGCAAGCAGCACCACGCGTTCGCCGAGGGCGACTTCGTGGACCTCGGCGGGTCCAACCCGAGCGTGCTGGCGTACAAGCGCGAGTGGCGTCGTCCCGACGGGTGCATGGACGTGGTGCTGTGTGTGAACAACCTGTCGCGGTTCCCGCAGCCGGTGGAGCTCGACCTGTCCGGTCACCGCGGGTCCGTGCCGGTGGAGCTCACCGGCGGGGTGCGATTCCCGGAGGTCGGTGAACTGCCGTACCTGCTCACGCTGCCCGGTCACGGGTTCTACTGGTTCCAGCTCCTCGAGCGGGAAGCCGAAGGCGAAATGAGGTGAGTGCCTTGAACGACCACGGGCACCTGGTGGAGCAGCTCGTCGCCGAGCTGCCGGTCTGGCTTCCGGCGCAGCGGTGGTTCGCGGGCAAGGACCGGCCGATCACGGCCGTCCGCGCGCTCGCGTCCACCGAGCTGGTCGAAGGCGACCCGCAGCTGTTGCACGTGGTCGTCGAGGTGGTGCAGGGCGAGCGGTCCGAGCCCTACCAGCTGCTGGTAGGGCGCCGTTCGCACCCGCCGGAGATTTCGTCGTCGGCGTGGATCGGCGCCGACGGCGGCCTCAACTTCTACGAGGCGAGCGGCGACGCGGACCTGACCGCGGTGCTGCTCGACCACGTGGTGGCCGGCGACCGCGTCGGCCCGCTGGTGTTCGAGCACGAGCCCGGCGCGCAGCTGACCGGCGGGCTGCGCGCGCGGCCCATCACCTCCGAGCAGAGCAACACCTCGCTGGTGTACGGCGGCCAGTACATCCTCAAGCTGTTCCGCAAGCTCAGCCCCGGGACGAACAAGGACCTGCTGCTGCACCGCGCGCTGCAGAAGGCGGGCTGCGAGCACATCGCCGAGGTCGTCGGCTCGATCACCGGCGAGCTCGCCGGGGAGCCGGCGACGATCGCGATGCTGCAGGTGTTCCTGCCCGACGCCGTCGACGGCTGGGCCATGGCCACCACGAGCGTGCGCGACCTGATGGCCGAGCCGGAGCTGCACCCGGACGAGGTCGGCGGCGACTTCGCCGGCGAAGCCGAACGCCTCGGCGCGGCGGTGGCGCACGTGCACACCGACCTCGCTGCGGCGCTGGGCGCGCACCTGGTGGACGAGTCCGAGCTCGCCCGCACGGTGGCGGGCATGACCGAGCGGCTCGACCGCGTCGCCCGCGACGTCCCGCAGCTGGCCGAGCACGCGCCCGCGCTGCACAAGGTGTACGCCGCGCTGCATGAGCTGCCGCCGGGCCGGCCGGAGATCTCGATGCAGTACATCCACGGCGACCTGCACTTGGGCCAGGTGCTGCGCACGGTCGGCGGCTGGCTGCTGCTCGACTTCGAGGGTGAGCCGGCCGCGCCGTTGGAGGAGCGCCACGCGCTGCGCTCGCCGCTGCGTGACGTCGCGGGCATGCTGCGCTCGTTCGACTACGCGGCCAGGCAGCTGTTGGTCGGACAGCCGGAAGACCCGGCCACGACGGAGCGCGCGCTCGAGTGGGCGCTCCGCAACCGCACGGCTTTTTGCGACGGGTACGCCGGGGCCGCCGGCCCGATCGGCGACCCGCGCGAGCACGGAGAGCTGCTTCGTGCGTTCGAACTCGACAAAGCGGTGTACGAAGTGGCCTACGAGCACGCAAACCGGCCCGACTGGCTGGCCGTGCCCATGGCGGCGATCGCCCGCATCGCCCACGGAGGTGTGTGAAGACGTGAACGCGGTTTCCCGGGATCTGCCCGCGGCGGCTCCGTCCCCGCAGGACATCGACCGGCTGCTGGCCGGCTCGCACCACGACCCGCACTCGGTGCTCGGCGTGCACGCCCAAGGCACGGTGGGCATCGGCAGCACGAGCCCCGGCACCGTCGTGGCGCGCGCCTTGATACCGGGGGCGAAGTCGGTCTCCGTGCTGGCGGGGGACCGTCGGTTCCCGCTGGAGCGCGTGGCCGACGCGTTGTTCGCGGCTCCGCTGCCCGAGCACCCGGGCGACTACCGCCTCGAGGTCGACTACGACGGGCACACCGTGGTCACCGACGACCCGTACCGCTGGCTGCCCACCGTCGGCGAGCTCGACCTGCACCTCATCGGCGAGGGCCGGCACGAACGGCTGTGGGACGTCCTCGGCGCTCACGTGCGCGATTACGACACGCCCCACGGCGCGACCGAGGGCGTGTCGTTCGCGGTGTGGGCGCCGACCGCGCGCGGCGTGCGGGTGATCGGCGACTTCAACGGCTGGGAGGGCCGCGGGCACGCGATGCGCTCGCTCGGCTCGTCGGGCGTGTGGGAGCTGTTCGTGCCCGACGTGCCGGTCGGCTCCTGCTACAAGTTCCGGATCCTCGGCGCCGACGGGCACTGGCACGAGAAGGCCGATCCGATGGCGTTCGCGACCGAGGTGCCGCCCGCGACCGCGTCGAAGGTCACGAAGTCGGCCTACACCTGGGCCGACGACGAGTGGACCGCACGACGCGAGGCGACGAACTGGGCCGACGCCCCGATGAGCGTCTACGAGGTCCACCTCGGCTCGTGGCGGCCCGGGCTGGACTACCGCGAGCTGGCCGACCAGCTCGCCGACTACGTGAGCGACACCGGCTTCACCCACGTCGAGTTCCTGCCCGTGGCGGAGCACCCCTTCGGCGGTTCGTGGGGCTACCAGGTCACCTCGTACTACGCGCCGACCTCGCGGTTCGGCTCGCCCGACGACTTCCGCTACCTCGTGGACCACCTGCACCAGCGGGGGATCGGCGTGCTCGTGGACTGGGTGCCCGCGCACTTCCCGCGCGACATCTGGGCGCTCGCGCGCTTCGACGGCAGCCCGCTCTACGAGCACGAGGACCCGCGCCGCGGCGAGCAGCCCGACTGGGGCACGCTCGTGTTCAACTTCGGCCGCAACGAGGTGCGCAACTTCCTCGTGGCCAACGCGCTGTACTGGCTCGAGGAGTTCCACCTCGACGGCCTGCGCGTGGACGCCGTCGCGTCGATGCTCTACCTCGACTACTCGCGCAAGGACGGCGAGTGGCTGCCCAACGAGTACGGCGGCCGCGAAAACCTCGACGCCGTGCGGTTCCTGCAGGAGCTGAACGCGACCGTCTACAGGCGACACCCGGGTGTGGTGATGGTGGCCGAGGAGTCCACGGCGTGGCCGGGCGTCACGCGGCCGACGCACCTCGGCGGGCTCGGCTTCGGCTTCAAGTGGAACATGGGCTGGATGCACGACACGCTGCGCTACCTCGGCCACGAGCCGATCCACCGCGCGTACCACCACAACGAGATGACGTTCTCACTCGTGTACGCGTGGAGCGAGAACTTCGTGCTGCCGCTCTCGCACGACGAAGTGGTGCACGGCAAGGGTTCCCTGTGGGAGCGCATGCCGGGCGACGACTGGAACAAGGCGGCGGGCCTGCGTTCGCTGCTGGCCTTCATGTGGGCCCACCCGGGCAAGCAGCTGCTGTTCATGGGCGGCGAGTTCGGGCAGCCGCGGGAGTGGTCGGAGTCGCGCGCGCTCGACTGGCACCTCCTGGAGGCGCCGCTGCACCGCGGGGTGCAGGACCTGCTGCGCCGGCTCAACGACATCTACCGGTCCACGGCCGCGCTCTTCAGCGGTGACGTGCACCCGGAGGGCTTCCAGTGGATCGACGCCAACGACTCGGCCGGCAACGTGCTCAGCTTCCTGCGCGTCGGCTCGGACGGTTCGAGGCTGGCGTGCATCGCGAACTTCGCGGGCGTGCCGCACCACGACTACCGCGTGGGCCTGCCCGCCGCCGGACGCTGGACCGAGCTGCTGAACACCGACGCCGAGGTCTACGGCGGGTCCGGGGTCGGCAACCTGGGTGCGGTCGAGGCGGTCGCCAAGCCTTGGCACGGGCTGTCGGCATCGGCCGTGCTGCAGCTGCCGCCGAACGGTGTCCTGTGGCTGCTGGAGGAGGCCACGGTTACCGCCGAGTGAGGTTGTCGGAAAATTCCTCACGTTGACTCTTGTCGGTGAATGCCGCCGCGGGTTAGCTTTGTTGTGATCCACAACAAACCCGGGGTGGCGCCGCCAGGCCGCCCCTCGAGTGACGAGGGATGACGACGATGAAGTCTCTGAAGACGTCTGCCCGGTGGCGGCTGCTGGCGATCCCGGCGGCTCTGGCGATGGCGGCCGGCCTGACCCTCGCGGTCGCGCCGGCCGGCAGCGCGGCGCCCGCCGCCAGTTTCACCGACGACTTCGACGGGCCCGCGGGCAGCCCGGCCGACGGCTCGAAGTGGAACTACGAGACCGGCGACAACGTGAACAACCACGAGCGCGAGTGGTACACCTCCGGTGCGGCCAACGCGGCGCTCGACGGTCAGGGCCACCTGGTGATCACGGCGAAAAAGGAGAGCTCGGGCAACAACTGCTGGTACGGCCCGTGCGAGTACACCTCGGCGCGGCTCAACACCTCCGGCAAGTTCTCCACGGGCTCCGGCCACGTCGAGGTCCGCATGAAGCTTCCGCGCGGGCAGGGCATGTGGCCCGCCTTCTGGATGCTCGGCGGCGGCAACTGGCCGACGGACGGCGAGATCGACGTCATGGAGAACATCGGCAAGGAGCCGAACACCGTGCACGGCACGATCCACGGCCCGGGCTACTCCGGCGCCAACGGCATCGGCGCGGCCTACAACGGGCCGAACTTCTCCGACGACTTCCACACCTACGCGGTGGACTGGTCCACGAACAAGATCGTGTGGTCGGTGGACGGCAACGCCTACGAGACGCGCACGCCGGCCGACCTGAACGGCAACAAGTGGGTCTACGACCACCCGTTCTTCCTCATCCTCAACCTCGCCGTGGGCGGCGACTGGCCCGGTGACCCGGACGGTGGCACGCAGTTCCCGCAGCAGCTCGTGGTCGACTACGTGCACGTGAGCTGAGCGTCCGCTTCGGACGTTTCACGCCACCGGACGCCTCCGCGAATTCGGGCCGCGGCGGTGGGCGGAGATCGGGCGGGCGCGGATCTCCGCGGCTTCGCCCGGCTCGACTTGCGGCGAGCCGGGCGAAGCTCCGGAAACCGGCTGGCCCGGGGTGATCAGACCTGGCCCGGGCCGGGGTTTCCCGTTGCGGCGGCGGGAAAACCCCGGCCCGGGCCGGAACCACGTCCCCGGTTTTGTCCACTGTCGGCCTAGAGCCAGCCGCGAGCTTTCGCGTTCATGCCGGCCTGGAAGCGGGTCGTGGCGTTGAGCTCGGTCATCAGCCGTTGCACGCGCCGCTGCGTCGTGCGGGGGCTCCAGCCGAGGGCGCGGCCGATGCCGGCGTCGGTCTGACCGGCGGCGAGCAAGGTGAGCAGGGTCGTCGTTTCGGGATCGCGGTCCGGGGCCGGGTCGGTGAAGGTCTCGGCCATCGGCACGGCGCGGTCCCACTCCGCTTCGAACAGCGTGACGAGCGCGTCGAGCAGGGCCGAGGCGTGGATGATGTAGGCCGCGTCCACTACGTGCGGTGACGAGCTGATCGGGATCACCGCGACCTCCTCGTCGGCCATCACCATCTTGATCGGCAGCTGCGGGCGCACGCGCGAGCGTTCGCCGTGGGTGCCGCTGACGAGGATGTCGTTCTGCAGCCGGCCGGGGAAGGCGATCGCTTCGCGGTCGTAGATCACGCGGAAGACGATGCCGGCCTTGAGCCGCTGCCGTTCCAGGTCGAGGTTCTCCCCGGGCACGCTGACATACGGCGGCCGGTCGAACCCGCGGATCTGCGTGCGGGCCTCGTCCTGCAGCCGTCGCACGCGGACGTCGATGTTCTCCGCGCCGGTCACGACCTCGACGAGCTCGGCGGGGTGGGTGAACCGGCTGGCTTCGCGGTGCACGGCCATGAGGTCCTCGATCGCCGCGCGGGCGCTACGCAGCTCGGCCGCGCGTTCGGCCGCGAGCGCACCCAGTGCGATATCGGGGGCAGCGGCGAGGTAGCGCGGGGGGCGCCCGGGCACCCGGCTGGCCATGCCGCTCGCGGTGAGCCGCGAGAGCGCCCGCGCCACCTGCTGGGCGGAAAGTCCGCATTGTTCCACCAGGTCCACGGCCCGCGTGCGCGGATGGCCGAGCAGCGCCGTGTAGACACGCGCGTCGGTGGCCGGAACGCCGAGCGCGTCGAGGTCTCGCAGCTGCTGGCGGGAACCCGCCACCTGGCGACTATTGGTCATGGTGGCTATCTTGCGCCACCGCTGCCACGGCTGGGAAATTGATCCGATCACTGGCCAACCGCGCAGTGTTTCCCCGCCAACGACCCTGTGAACTCCCCGTCCCCCCGACCCGAAAGGGAGTCAGGTGCCCCGCGCCCGAACGATCCCGTTTCGCCGTGTCCTGACCGCTGTCACCGCAGCCGTGACCCTCACCGGTCTCGCCGTCGCACCGGCTACCGCCGCACCCGAGCCCGCTCAGCCACCACCGTCGAGACACGTCGCGATGCCCGACGGCGGCGCCATCACTGTTGCCCCCGACGGCACCGCGACCCGCACCGACGCCCACGGCAAAACACTCGGCAAGACCGTGCTCGCGCTGCCGCAGGGCACTTCCGCCCTCGGCTCGCTGGCCCCGACCGACGACGCCGTGCGCGCAGCCTTCACCCCGGGTGCCACGCCCGAGCAGCCGCGTGACGTCCTCGTGCAGCTCGCCGCGGCCACCGCCGTGACCGGCGCCCCGCTCGCGGCGGGTCGCCGCGCGGCCAAGACGTCGGACAACGGCGTCAACGCGGCCCTGTCCGCGGTCGGCGCGACCTCCGTCGAACCGGTCTTCCCCGACGCCACCGACGTGCCCGCGCTGGCCAAGACCGTGCTGGTGCACCTGGCCGACAGCTTGCACACCGATGCCGCCGCGCAGAAGCTCGCCGCCACGGCCGGTGTGGTCAGCGCGCAGCCCGACCGTCGCGTTTCGGCGATGTCCACCGGCCCCGTGCGCTTGCCCCAGCCGGCGGTGAAAGCGGCGAAACTGCCGCAGGCGCACCAAAAGCCGCCGACCGGCCTGCCCTCGAACTACGGCGTGACGTCGTCGGCGCAGAGCTACCTCAACGCGGGCGGCACCAACGCGCTCGGCGCCTACAGCCTGCTGGACGGGAAGCTGCCGGGCAGCGGCGAGATCATCACCAACGTCTCCCTCGGCGACCTCACCGACCAGGGCATGGCCGACGCGGGCGACACCTACGTCCGCAACTACGGCCCGACCACCGTCGTGCAGGGCGGCCAGCGCTACCTCGACGTGCCGTCGATGCCGCTGATCCCCACCTACACCGCCGACTCCTCGGGCCGGCTCGACCCGCTCGGCTCGGTGGAGAACCAGGACCCCGCGCTCGGCGAGGTGCTGCTCGACTTCGGTGTGATGGCCCCGCTGCCGCACGACGCGCAGCGCGCCGGCGCCCAGGGCGACGGCTTCACCGACCTCCTCGGCATCGCGCCCGGCGCGCAGTACCGGCTGGTGGTGCCTCAGGAGCCGACGCTCGACCAGATCTCCGTGGCACTGCTGGCCGCCGCGCGCCAGACGCCGCGCCCGGACGTGATCACCGCGAGCCTCGGCGTCGGCACCGACAGCGCGGGCTTCCCGGGCCGCTACCTCGAAGACGACCCGGTGGCGCAGGCCGTGATCTCGACGATTGTGAAGCAGTACCACATCGTCGTCACCATCTCCTCCAACGACGGCACGCGCCTCTACACCCCGGCGGCCGTCGGTCCGGACGGCGGCAGCACGCCCACCGACGTGACCAAGGACGCGCGCGAGACCACGGACATCGCCGACGACCAGTTCTCCACCACGCCGACGAAGGTGCTCGACAGCGGCGCGATCGCCGTCGGCGGCACCACGCTCGACGACACGCTCGCCGTGCCGCAGCAGGCCGGCGGCGCGGCCGCGCACAACCCGACCTTCGCCACGACCCGCACCGACGGCGGCGGGAACTTCTCCTCGGGTTTCGGCACGCGCGTGGACGTTTCCGCGCCCAGCGACGGCATCCTCGTCGGGGAGCACACGCAGCGCGGGGGCGCGCAGGACGTGACGCCGGTGCTCAACGGTGGCACGTCGGCGTCCGCGCCGATGACCGCGGCCGCGGCGGCGGTGGTGCTGCAGGCGGCGAAGCAGGCCGGCCGCTCGCTGAGCCCGGCCGACGTCCGCTCGGTCCTGCAGCACACGGCGCGGCCGGTCGCGTCGCCGCCGCAGATGGACCGGCCGGTGACGGTCGGTCCGCAGATCGACGTGACCGCGGCCGTGCAGTCGGTGCTCGGTGACCGTCGTGCCGACCCCGCGATCACGCGGGTTTCCGAGGCGCACCGCGTGACCGTGGGTGGCCTTGGCGGTTCTTTCACCGAGAACGCCGACGGCGGCCGCATCGACCTCGACACCGGCGGAACGGGGGAGGGGCTGGTCGGCCCGGTCACCGTCGGCGCCGACGTGGTGGGTGCTCCGGCCAACGCGACCTACGCGGTGAAGATCCACGGCCACGAGTTCACCTCGGCCGTGCCCGCCGTGCGGCTGAGCCCGAAGGAAATCCTGGCGGCAGCGGGACTTCCCGTGGTGTCCACGGAGGACCGTTCGGTGCCCGTCACCTTCGAGGTCCACTCGGGGCACCGGGTGGTGGCGTCGGCAGCGCAGACGCTCACCTTCGGCCCGACCGACGGCACCTACGCCGAAGCACTCGCCCCGGTGGCGCCGGCGACCGTGGCCGTGGGCAAGGAAGTGCGGGTGCACTACGACCTCACCGGTGTGCGGAATCTGTCGAACCCGCAGGTGGTCGTGTCCACGCTGGGGCACTGGAACCCGGTCAGCGCGCCGCTGTTCGGCACGGGGTTCGTCGCGCCGATCACCGCGACCTCCGGCGACGTGGTCGTGCCGGCTTCGGCTTTCGCCGGCGGCGCCGGGATCTACGGCATCGGGATCGTGCAGCGTTCGGTGACCGGCGCCGCCGGTGACCCGACGTACGGCGAGTTCACCGCGATCCGCGTCGGCGGCGCGGCGCAGCGGCCCGACGCGCCGATCCTCACGGCGGGCGGGACTTCCGGGCACTTCGCGGAGATCACCCGGGCCGCGCAGGCGTTCTCGCTCGGCTACGACGTTCGCGGCGTGCCGGGTGCGGCCGGCGCGGCGGTGGAGGTGTCGGCTCCCGCGCCGACGTTGTACAACTCGCTCAACACCGTGACCAACGCCAACGGCGACCGGCGCGACCAGGGCGGCCCGAGCGCGGGATCCGTGGCTTACCAACAGCTCCCGGCGCCCAACGGCGTCGCGAAGCTGGACGCGGTGAAGCTCGGTCTGGGCGGCTCGGTGGCGTACGACGTGCGTGTGCTGGCCACCGATCGCCACGGCAAGGTGCTCGGCCAGGCTTCGCCGACGTCGTTCCTCGCGGTCGACGACGGCTACGCGCCCGGCAACACCGTGGTGACGAGTTTCGCCGCGGCGGCCCAGGGAATGTCGTACGCCGCGCTGCGCACGCCCGGCGGTGGTGAGTCGGTGCAGGAGTACGACGCCGTGAAGGGCACGTACGGGCGGGTGCTCACGTCCGACGCGTCCGGCGACGGCGGCTACCAGGTGCTCGGCGCGGACGCTTCGGCGCACCGGCTGGCGGTGCTGCACTTCACGAACGCCGGGTGGACGCTGGAAACGTACGACACCACGTCGTTGCAGCGGGTGGCTTCCGTGACCGCGGACGGCTACTCCGTGCAGGGCGGCCGCGTCGACGCGACCCGGCACCGCGTGGCGATCCTCGCCAAGCGGACGGCGGACAACACCGACTTCGTCCTGCCGCTGACGCTGGCCGACGGTGCGCTCGGCACGCCGCTGCTCGCGGACCCGCCGGGTGCCGTGGCGGGCGCGTTCAAGATGATCGAGCTCGACCAGGCCACCGGGCTGGTCTACCTCGCCCGCACCGGCGGCGGCCCGATCTGCTTCGGCGGCGGCGCGGCCTCGATGGCGAGCGTCGACCTCGACTCGGGCGCGACGACCTTGTCGGGCGCGGGCAGCATCTGCGCCAACGCGATGGCCTACGACGACGGCGCGAACAAGCTGTACCAGCTGGTGTACCGCTCGGTGAGCCTCAACATCGTCGGCACCACCTCGCTGGGCTCGATCGCGGGCGACACGCTGACGGCGGGGGACTCGTACACCGTGCGCCAGCAGCAGGCGGCGTTCCTCGCCGTGGACGGGGTGCACCACCTCGGCCTCGTCGCGTTCCGCACGCCACCGGTGATCTCGCAATTCGGCAAGGTGGGCGGCGTGATCACGGACAACAACGCGACGAGCCAGCTCGCGGTGATCGACCTGGCCACCGGCAAACAGCTGTCGGTGGTGTCCGGGCTGAACTTCGTGTCGGGCCCCTTCGGCGGCGAGTACAACTCCCTCACCGAACGCTCGATCCAACTCGACCCGGCGACGCGCACGGGCTGGGTGCCTTCGTACGACGGGAGGCAGCTGCAGCAGTTCCGGTACTGAGATTCTTGTGGTAGCAGTTTGGTGATCGCGGCGGGGCCGGTCCGAAGTGGACCGGCCCCGCCGTGGTGCGGGCGGGCAGACCGGGTGGCTTCAGGGTCGGCTTGGCCGCGGATCGGTGTGGCCCGGCCTCGAGGCCGCGCGGTTCGTGCTCGCTCGGTGTGGGCGCGCCGGACGCGTGCCTCTTTCGGCACGGGCGAGTTCGCCGCGGGTCGGTGAGGGTGCTTTCGCGGCTCGGCTCGCCATCGTCGGGTGCGGCCGGTGTGGCGGGTGCGCAGCAAGCGCGGCGTCGGGCTCGGCGCTTTTCGTGGGTCGGTGCGCGTGGGGAGGGTGCTTTCGTGGTTCGGCGGTACTCCATGGTCCGGCGTGGCCGGTGCGGGTGGGCAGGAAGGGTGCCTTCCCAGGCCAGTCGTTCGCCGTGATCCGGCGGCGCGGGTTAGATCGGGATCATGAACGGAGCTTTGGCGGGCAAGATCGCGGTGGTCACGGGCGCGACCCGGGGCGTGGGCAAGGGCATCGCCCTCGAACTGGGTGCGGCGGGGGCGACGGTGTACGTCACGGGCCGCACCGCCGAGCCCGGGCCGTTGCCCGGCACGCTCGCCGAGACGGCCGCCGAGGTGACTGCCCTGGGCGGCACCGGCATCGCCGTGCGGTGCGACCACCACGACGACGCCCAGGTGGAGGCGGTCTTCGCGCGCGTCGCCGAGGAAGCCGGGCGGCTCGATGTGCTGGTGAACAACGTCTTCTCCGCGCCCGACCTGGCGGCCTGGCTGAACCGGCCGTTCTGGGACCTGCCGCTGACCGCGTGGGACGAGGTCCTCGGCATCGGCGCGCGCTCGCACTACGTGGCGACCGTGTTCGCCGCCCCGCTCCTCTTCGCCGCGGGCGGCGGCCTGATCGCCAACATCTCGTCCTCGGGCGCGGCGGCGTACCAGCAGAACACCGTCTACGGCGTCGGCAAGGCCGCGGTCGACAAGATGACCGCCGACATGGCCCTGGAACTGCGCGACCGCGGCGTCGCGGCTGTCTCGATCTGGCCGGGCCTCGTGCGCACCGAACTGCTCGCCTTCGCCGGCCGCGCCACCCCCGACGGCCGCACCGTCCTGGACATCCCGGGTGCCGGCGAGTTCGACCTCGCCGCGGCGGAGTCCCCGCGCTTCGTCGGCCGCGGCGTCGCGGCCCTCGCGGCGGACTCCGCCGTGCTCACCCGCTCGGGCCGCGTCCACACCACCACGGACCTCGCCACGCACTACGCCTTCACCGACCTCGACGGCACGCTGCCAGGCGAGGTCGCCGCGTCATGACCCCCTGCCTGCCATCGCCGGCGGACAAGCCCTATTGATCCCAGGGACGCTGCGAAGACCAACGCCGAGCCGTCGAAGACCTCCTCGGCGTTGTCGGGGTGCAGGTTCCCGAAGCGTTCGGCGCACAAGCCGACCTGCAGCAGGCCGTCGAAGCGGGTGAACTGCGGCGGATCGTAGAGGATCCACGATCCCTCGACGTTCTCGTCGATGCGGAACCGTCGCACGTCGAGCAGGTCCAGGGACACCGTTTCCCAGCGGAGATCTTCCCAGCGGGCACCCTCGCTCAGAACCCTGGCGTCGATCACGAGCCGGACGACCCGTCTTGCCGGCACGCCCCATTCCTGATCAACGACGACGCGGCGGACGAGGGAGTCGTGGAACGCGTAACGGCCCAGCAGCGCCGAGACCCCCTCCTCAGTCAACGGATACGGCCCGAGCTTCCGCTCCGGCACCGGCGGTCTGGTGTCCACTGTGCTCCTTCGTGAGCCGGCGATAGTCAGGGCGTGGCCTCATCACGCGGCGGGCTGCTGCCCGGAAGCAGCCCGCTCCGGGCCAGCTGGCAGGAGCATGTGCTGGGACGAACTCCGCGATCGAGGCCGGGCGCCCCGACGGTTGTCGAGGCGCCCTGTGCAGCGGTGGAAGCGATCAGCCACCCATCTTCTTCACGATCTCGCTCATGTCCGCGATCTGGTCGGCCGGCGGAGCGGTGATGGTGACGGGGGCGCCCCAGTCGCTGTATTCGAGCGTGCTCTTGCCCAGGCCGGCGCCGCCTGTGCCCTCGGCCTGCGTCAGCGCGGTCTCGTCCATCGTGATCTGCCGCGGGAGCTGGTTCTTGTCCACCCAGAGCTCGGTTGGCAGCATGATGTGCTTGCCCTTCACCTGCTGCTCGAGCTTGGCCTTGGTCGCGGCCGGCATCAACGCGGTGAACTTGTCCAGAATCTTGTCGAGATCGAGCTCCACCTTGTCGTGGTTCACTTTCTCGCCGTCCAGGGTGGTCTGGTCGGAGCTGACGATCCGGCCGGCTTCGGCGACCCGGTCGAGCAGCTCGGTCGGGTCGCTCGCCTGGGAGGTCGAACCCATGCTGCCCGACATCGCCTGCGAGAGCGGGTCGTCGGCACCTGGCGTGATCTTGAGCCACGGCTTGTCCGTGCCGAACCGGCTCGCCTCGGCCGGCGGAATCTTCACGTACAGGGTCTTGTCGACGATCCGCAGCTCGACCTGCTGGCCTTCGAGGGTCTTGGTCAGCGAAAGCTCGATGTTCCCGGCTGGAACAGGTAGTCGCCTTGGGCCGTGACCATCTTGCCGGCCGCGTTCGCCACTATCGAGACTTTCGCCGATTTCGACTTCTGCGTGCCTTGCTTCGAGGCGGCCGACAATCCAGCACATTCTGGAACGGCGCGGCGAGCCCTGGTTCCGGCTTGTCGCCGGAGGCCGACGTCGCCCCGTTCTGGCCCTTGGCGCCACAGCCCGTCAGCACGAGCGCCAGCGCGGCGCCCGCGGCGACGACGAAAGTGGTTCTGCGCATGCAATCGCCCTGGGAGGTCATTGGTTCACGCGCATATCGCCGTGGTGGGCCGGCGGTTACGCCGTTTCGGCCACGATTCGGGGTCGCCGTATCGCGTGCGGAGCCAGAGGCGTGCAAAACATTCAGATGGATGGATAAACCCAGATCTTCGAGAAGGCGTCATCCTAGGCCAAAACCGTCAAGGAAAAGGTATGTGTAGGTGGTGGCGAACACCCCACCCCACGCTCGAAGCAGCCGGGTGGAATAGTCCCAAGAGGGCCCGTTTGACCGAAAAATCCCCGACATACGGCGACACATCCCCGCAGGTTCACCCCACGGGCCGAGAGGAACACCACTCTCGACATCGCTTAGGTTTGCCTAAGCTCACCCTGCCCGACCTGCCGGGCAGTCCTCTGGAGTCCGGAAAGGACCTTCGCCGTGAGTACCCCTGTCACTCAAGCCGCGCCTGTCGCGGGTTCCGTGTCCCCCACCTTCCGGCGGCTGCACGCCGCTGCCGTCGCCCGGATCGTGTTCGGCGTGGTGTGGGCGATCGACGCCACGTTCAAGTGGCTGCCGGGCTTCGTGCACGGCCAGACGCTCGGCAAGGAGCTGGGCAAGGCCGACAAGATCACCATCCCCGTGGTGCACCAGTGGCTGGAGCTGTGGCACACCGTCGCGGGCTGGAGCCCGGCGGCGTTCGCCGTGGGCACCGCGGTGATCGAGACGCTGATCGCGCTCGGGCTGATCTTCGGGGCGTTCTCGAACCTCGTGTTCATCGGGAGCGCGGTGTTCTCGTTCGGCATCTGGTCGGCGGCCGAAGGCTTCCACCTGCCGTGGGACGCGCCGGGCATGACGGACCTCGGCCCGTCCGTCGGCTACATCTTCGCCTCGCTCGGCCTGTACTACGCGGCCGCCGGCTCCGTGTGGAGCGTGGACGCGGTCCTGCAGCCGAAGCTCGGCAAGCTTTCCTGGCTGGCCGCCAAACCGGCCACCGTCTAGTCGGAGCCGCCGCCGGACCGCTCGTGGCCGAGGTCGAGCAGCTCTTCGAAGAACCCCCCGATCCGCCGTTCGCGGTCGACGAGGTGGACCTCGAGGATCCAGTGCGACGTCTGCCCGTTGCGGTCCGGCCGGCGCATCGGGCGGTCGCTGCCCGGCGCGATGTAGGACTCGATCCGCTCGCCGTCGATCGTCTCGTGCGGGAACTGGCCGACGAGGTGCCCGGAGTGCGCGCCGCCGAACTCCCAGCCGGCCTCGGCGGCGAGCTTGGTGACGTGCTCGTACAGCTCGGCGCCGGTCACGTCCGGGTGGGCCTCGAAGTATTCGCGCCCGGCCTGCCACACCACGGGCAGGCTGTCGCGCAGCCGCAGCTTCACGGGGTCGTCGCCGAGCACGAACGTCCGCCCGAAGTCCGCCTCGAACTCTTCGAAGATCGGCCCGAAGTCGACGAACACGATGTCGTCCTCGGCGACCACGCGGTCGGGCGGGTTCTCCCGGTACGGCCGCAGCGTGTTCTCGCCCGCGCGCACGATCCGCTTGTGCCAGTAGCGGTCCACGCCGAACAGCTCGGCCGCGAGGTCGCGCACCGCGTTGCTCGCCTCGGTCTCGCGCACGCCGGGCGCGAGCAGCCCGCGCCGCTCGACCTCTTCGAACAGCTCGACGGCCTTGGCCTGCGCGTCCAGCAAACGCGCCGCGCGTTGTGCCTCGTCCTCGATCAGTTCACCCATGCCCCCGACGGTAACCACCGCCGCGCGCGGCCACCAGGCGAGTCCGATTTGGGCGCCTGCGGGAGGAATCACCCGATCCGCGGTCGAGCCTGGGAGAACTCCACAGGTTTCCCACGGAGCCCGGCAAGGAAAATCTCAGGTACGGGGTGTGTTCTGGTCGAGGCGGTAGCCAGGAGCGGGACGAGGCTGGAGCGGGAACATGAGCGAACAGGAGCCGGGGTCGACCGGTGGGCAGACCGGCGGTTGGCCGTACGGACACGGTGACCAGACCCAGCCGGGCGCGTATGGGCAGTACGGACAGCAGGATGCAGCGGGTCAGCCGGGGACGCCGGGTCAGCCAGGCGCGGCGGGTCAGCAGGGTCACTATGGCCCGTACGCCGGCTACAACCCAGGCTGGGCACCGCAGGGTGCTTGGGGCCAGCACCCGGGTACCCAGCAGTTCCCGCAGACGCCGTACCACCGGCCGCCGCGGCCGATGCGCAGCGCGGCGATCGCGGTCGGCGCCATCGGGCTTTCGGTGGTGCTCGGCCTGGGCATCGGGCACTTCGTGTGGACGCCCGGCTCGGATTCCGCCGGGGGCAACCAGAACTTCGGGTCCGTCTCTCCTCCCGGGGGCACGTCGAGCACGTCGATCGACCCCAACGGGATCGCGACGAAGGTCGATCCGGGCCTGGTCGACGTGAACACCGAGCTCGGTTACCAGAGCGCCGCCGCGGCGGGCACCGGCATCGTGCTGACCTCCGACGGCGAGATCCTCACCAACAACCACGTCGTCGAAGGCGCCACCAGCATCAAGGTGACCGACATCGGCGACGGCAAGACCTACACCGCCTCCGTGCTCGGCTACGACCGCAGCCACGACATCGCGGTGATCAAGCTCAACGGCGCCTCCGGCCTGAAGACCGCGTCGCTCGGCAATTCCTCCGCGGTCGCGGTCGGCGACGCCGTGGTCGGGATCGGCAACGCGGGCGGCGCCGGCGGCACCCCGGCCGTGGCGGCCGGCAAGGTCACCGCGCTGAACCAGTCGATCACCGCGTCGGACGAGTCCGCCAGCTCGTCGGAGCAGCTCACCGGCCTGATCCAGGTCGACGCCGACATCCAGTCCGGCGACTCCGGCGGCCCGCTGGTCAACGCCAACGGGCAGGTCGTCGGCGTCGACACCGCCGCGTCGCAGGGATTCCAGTTCAACGGCGGCCAGGGCCAGGGCGGTCTCGGCCGCGGCCGCGGCGGGCTGGGCCAGGGGCAGGGCGGCCTTGGGCAAGGCGGTCTCGGGCAGGGTGGTCTCGGGCAGGGCCAGGGCGGTCTCGGCGGCCTCGGCCAGGGAGACGGCGGTCTGGGCCAGGGCCAGGGCGACGGCGGCCTCGGCGAAGGCGACGGCCAGCAGGGCGCCTCGGGCGGGCACCAGGGCTTCGCGGTCCCGATCAACCAGGCGATCGACCTCGCCCACCAGATCATCGGCGGCAAGTCGTCCGACTCCGTCCACATCGGACAGAGCGCCTTCCTCGGCGTGTCGGTGAGCGACGCCGGCCAGGCGCAGCAGTCCCCGGGCGGGCTCGGCCAGGGACAGGGCCAGGGTGGCCTCGGCCAAGGACAGGGCCAGGCCCAGGGTGGCCAGGGCCCATCCCAGGGCAGCTCAACCGGTGCCCAGATCCAGGACGTCGTGGCTGGCGGCCCCGCCGCCACGGCCGGCCTCACGGGCGGCGACGTCATCACCGCGGTCGACGGCAAGGCCGTCGACTCGGCGACCACCCTCACGACCCTCATGGACACCCACCACCCGGGCGACAAGCTCACCGTCACGGTGGTGGACCAGACCGGCCAGCAGCACGACGTCACCGTGACCCCGGTCAACGGCCCGGTCGGCTGAGCCAGGGCACACGAGGAGGGGTTCCGGTCCCAGCGGGCCGGGACCCCTCTTGTCGTCTCAGCGCCAACTTCGCCGTCGCGGGGTGCGGCACCGCATGCCGGCGACGCCGGTCGGCTGAGTTCGGCCACGCCAAGGAGAATCCGGTCCATCGCGGGCCGATGCCCTCTCTCCGCTTTGGCACCAACTTCGCAACCGCCGGGCGGCCACCGGGTTTGTGGCAGGGCAGGTCGGTGGCGCCGGCCGGCCGAGTCCGCGCGAGTAGCGCGAGGGCTCGGATCCGTCGCGAATCGGGGCCTCTCCCGTCGTTGCGCCGGTGATCTCGCTGCTGTTGGCGGTCGTCGGGTGTGGCAAGACGTGTCGGTGGCGCCGATCGGCTGAGCTCGACCACGTCCAGCAGGATCCGCTCCATCGCGTGCCGGTGCTCCCGCTGTTGTGACGGCACCTTCGCTGGCGCTGGCGCTGGCGGTTGCAGGGCCTGGCGCGGTAGTTCGGTCACACGGGTCGGCTGAGCTCGAACGCGCTCAGGAGGACCTCCGGCTTTCGCGGAACGGTGCCCTCTCGCCGTTGTGGCAGCGACTTCCTCTTGGAGCGGGGGATGCGCCCGTCGATCGCGATCGGCCCATCGCTCAGCGGCTGCCGACCTCGCCGGATGCGACGCCACGTCGGTGGCGTGAATCGGCCCCGGGCGGCTGAGTTCAGCCGGGACCCCTCCCGCGGTTGCGGCGCTACCTTCCTCCCGAACCGACGCGAGCACGCGAGCGGGCAAGCACGCGAACGAGGGAGGAAGCCCGATGAACCGCAAATGGCTCACCCCCTTACTACTTCTGGCAGCCACCAGCTGCAGTACCAGCACAACCGGCCAGGCACACCCCGCCGGCGGCGACCTGCCCAGCGCCGCCGACGCGCGCAACTACGCGGCCTGCGCCGACGGCAACTGCGAAGTGCTCGTGACGAAGGCGGTCGACCTGCCGGCCGGCGGGCGCGGCGACGTCGACACCCTCTCCATCACCCGCATCGGGCCCGGCGGCGTGGACTACGAGCTCAAGAGCGCGCACGGCAGCGGCTCCGGGAACCTGACCACCGGCTGCGTTTCGACGTTCTACGAGGGTGGGGGCGGGTCGGCGTGCTACTCCGGTGACGTGCCGCAGCCGGAGGCGCAGACGGGGGTGCTCGCGGTGCGGCTGACGGGGGCGTCGGCGGTCGGGGCCGTGGTGCAGCTGGTTTCCGGGCCGCCCGGGCCGCCGCCGGAGTCACTCGTGCCTCACATTCCCGGTTTCGGAGGCTGAGCGAGGCCTATTCTCTCCTGCGGCACCGTCGCCGAAGCCGGGAGAGGAATCCGTGGACTCCATCAGCACCCTGTCGTACGAGCCGCTCACCCCGACCGCCTACCTCGACCGCGCAGCGGCCGCCCACGGCAACCGGATCGCCGTGGTCGACGGTGAAGACCGCTGGACCTACACGGAGCTGCACGAGCGGTGCCGCCGGCTCGCCGGGGCGCTGGCGCCGCTCGCGGACGGGCGGCCGGTGGCCGTGCTGGCGCCCAACACCCACGTCCTCCTCGAAGCCAACTTCGGCGTGCCGTGGGCGGGCGTGCCGCTCGTCGCGGTGAACACGCGGCTCGCGGCGCGCGAGGTCGCCTACATCCTGGAGCACGCGAAAGCGGCGGTGCTTGTGCACGACCCGGTGTTCGACAAGCTCGTCGACGACGCCGTCGGGCTGATGTCCGAAACCGCGCCGCGCCGGATCCGCACGGGCGAGGAGTACGAACGGCTGCTCGCGGCCGCCGAGCCACTGGCGATCACGCCCGAGGACGAGCGGTCCGTGCTGTCGATCAACTACACCTCCGGCACCACCGGCCGGCCGAAAGGCGTGCTCTACAGCCATCGCGGCGCGTACCTGCAAGCGCTGGCGATGGTCGGGCACACCGGCCTGTCGCCCTCGGCTGTGCACCTGTGGACGCTGCCGATGTTCCACTGCAACGGCTGGTGCTTCCCATGGGCGGTCACGGCGGCCGCGGCCACGCACGTGTGCCTGCCGAAGGTCGAGCCCGCCCGGGTGTGGCAGCTCATCCGTGAGCAGGGCGTGACGCACCTCAACGGCGCGCCGACGGTGCTGTCGATGCTCGCCTACGCCCCGGAAGCGGCACCGGTCGAGACGACGGTGCGCGTCGCCACCGGGGGAGCGCCGCCGTCGCCCGCGATCCTGCGCCGCATGAGCGAGCTCGGCTTCGACGTGACGCACCTCTACGGCCTGACCGAAACCTACGGCCCGGCGATGATCTGCGACTGGCGCCCCGAGTGGAACGCGCTCGACGAGCAGGAGCAGGCGCGGCTCAAGGCCCGCCAGGGCGTGGGCAACATGATCTCCTGCACCGCCCGCGTGATCGCCGACGACGGCACCGACGTGCCCGCCGACGGCGCCACCATCGGCCAGATCGCCCTGCGCGGCAACAACGTCATGCTCGGCTACCTCGACGACCCCGAAGCGACGCGCGCCGCCGTGCCCGACGGCTGGTTCCGCACCGGCGACCTCGGCGTCGTACACGCGGACGGCTACGTCGAACTTCGCGACCGCAGCAAGGACGTGATCATCTCCGGTGGTGAGAACATCGCGTCGGTGGAGGTGGAACAGGCGATCGCCGAGCACCCGGCCGTGCTGGAGGTGGCCGTGGTCGCCGTGCCGGACGACCGCTGGGGCGAGGTGCCCGCCGCGTACGTGACCTTGCGCGACGGCGAAAGCGCCACGGAGGCGGAGATCGTCGAGTTCGTGCGCGAGCGGCTGGCGCGGTTCAAGGCGCCGAAGTCGGTGACGTTCGGGGATCTGCCGAAGACCTCGACCGGGAAGATCCAGAAGTACGTGCTGCGCGAGAAGGCCTGGGCCGGCGTGGAGCGGCGCATCCAGTGAACGCTCAGCCCAGCCGGTAGAAGCGCCACATGTCGTGGTCGATCGGCAGGGTCTCGACGCGGTCGAACCCGGCTTCGCGCGCATAGGCCTCGACGGTCGAGCGGCGGATCGCGGTGCCGGTGGCGGCCGAGCTCGGGCTGCTCATGCTGTCGGGCAGGCAGATCGACACGCTGAAGCCGTACATCAGCCGCTCGACGGCGTCGCCGGGTGCGGTGAACTCGTCGGCGACCTTCATGTCGGCCACGAGCACCGGTCCGCCGAGGCCGCGCATCGCCGCGAGCGCGCGGACGGGGTAGGGCAGGTCGTGCAGGCATTCGAAGGCCATCACGAGGTCGTACGGCTCGGCCTCGACCGTGCCGATGTCCTGGCGGTGCACGGTGATCCGGTCGGTGAGGCCGGCTTCGGCGACGTTGGTCCGGGCGAGATCCACCGAGGCTTGGTCGAGGTCGTACGCGTCGACGCGGGTCTGGGGGAACGCGCGCGCCAGGGCGATCGCGGCCCAGCCGCCACCGCAGCCGATGTCGGCGACGCGCGACGGTCTGTCGGCCAGGCGCGCGAGCACGTCGGGCATCGCGGGCAGCCATTGGGGCGCCAGCAGGTGCAAGAAACCCGGACGGTTGAGCGCCGCCTGCGATTCGCGCATGTCGGCGCCGTAGCCGGCCCACGGGAAGCCGTGACCGGTGCGGAACGCCTCCGCGACCTCGGGCACGTGTCCGGCGGCGCTCACGAGCTGGCGCGCGAGCGGGCTGAGGTAGGCGAGTGAGTCCTGGTCGGCGAGCACCGTCTCGGCGCCGGGGGCGAAGCGGTAGTGCCGTTCGGCGTCGGTGCCCGTGACGTCCAGGAACCCCGACACCGCCTGCTGTTCGAGCCATTCGCGGGCGCATCGCTCGTCGGTACCGGTCGTCTCCGCGAGCTGGGCGGACGTGCGGTCGCCGCCGGCGAGGGAGCGGTAGTAGCCGAGGCGGTCGCCGAGCGCGATGGCGATGACGTCGGAAGTCGCGACAGCGGCGTCGAACACGCGCGCGGCCATGGCTTCGGCGGGGTCTTGGGGCATCACACAGTATTCGCAGAGCGGCCTGAACCGGACAACGACGGGCTTTTCACCGGGGCCCGCGCTCGTGGCCCGGGCCCCGTCGGTGATCAGCGAGCGATCGCGGTGAGCAGTTCGGCGTTCGTGGTGTCGCCGGAGAGCTCCCACGCGAAGACGCCACCGAGCCCCTGCGACTTCGCGTAGCCGGCCTTGGCCGACGCCGTCGCGGGGGTGTCGTAGCTCCACCACTGCGAGCCGCATTTCGCGTAGGCGGTGCCGGCGATGAGGCCGTTGGACGGGCACGTGGTCTTGAGGACCTTGTAGTCCTCCACGCCGTCCTCACCCGTGGTGGTGCCCTTCACCGGGCCGGTAGCGGTGCCGCCGGGCTGCTTCTGCGTGACGCCGTCCCAGCCGCGGCCGTAGAACCCGAGGCCCAGCAACAGCTTCGCCGACGGCACGCCGTCACGGCGCAGCTTCTGGATGGCGGCGTCGGCGTAGAACCCAGCGGTGGGGATGCCGTAGTACGAGCGCAGCGGCGAATGCGGCGCGGTGGGACCGGTCGGAGTGGCGCCGGCCACGAAGTAGTCGTAGGTCACCACATTGTACCAGTCGAGGTAGCGGCTCGCGCCCACGTAGTCGGTGGCGTCGATCTTGCCCCCGGGCGCGCCGTCCGCGGTGATCGCCGCGGTCACGAGCTGCTTCCCGAAACTGGCGCGCAGCGCCTGGACGACCTTGGTGAAAGCGTCCGGGCCGCTGGCGTCGCACTCGAGGCCGCACGCGTTGGGGTACTCCCAGTCGACGTCGATGCCGTCGAAGAGCCCGGCCCAGCGCGGGTCGTTCACGAGGGCGTAGCAGGAGTCCGCGAACTTCGCGGGGTCTTTCGCCGCCTCGGTGAAGCCGGGGGAGAAGGTCCAGCCGCCGAACGACCACAGGATCTTCAGGTTCGGGTGCAGCTTCTTGAGCTGCAGGAGCTGGTTAAAGCTGCCGTGCAACGCGCCGGGTTCCGCGCTGTCGGCCTGCCCGTTGACGCTCGTGGCGGCGTCGTAGGGCTGGTCGGCGTCGGCCCATTCGTCGCCGAACGCCCACTGGCCCGCGGAGACGGTGCCGAACGCGTAGTTGATGTGGGTGAGCTTCGCGGCGGAGCCGGAGGTCTCGATGTCCTTGACGCGGTAATTGCGGGCGTACACGTCCCAGTCGGCGAAGTAGGCCATGACCTTGTGGTCTTGCCGGTGGTTCGCCGCGGCTGGGGCAGGTGCCGGTGTGGTCGCCGAACTCGGCGCCGCGAGCGAGGCGAGCACCAGGGCCACCCCGGCCCCGGCCGTGACCAGACGTCTCAGCACGATCGTTTCCCTTCGACGGGGGAAGAAGACCGCCGGACGCTAACAGGTCCAGACCATTGGGGAGGGTCCGCCGGGAGAGCGGGCAGCAACGCGGCCCGTTTTGACCAGGCCGACGCGCGGACGCGGGCGGGCTTCTGGTTCGGGCCCCGGGCGCTGCTCGGAAACAGTCGCTCGGGACCCGCCGACGAGTCCCCGGCTCGGATCAGGCCGGTGTGACCTCGCAGCGCCAAGCGCCGCCGGCGCCGCGGGTGCACGTGAGCTGCTGCTCGTCGGTCGCGCCACCGGGCCGGAGCCACGGCATCACGGTGTCGCCGGCGATGAGCGCGTCGAGCGTCTGCAGCTGCGGGTTGCGCGGCTCGGGGTGGTGCTCGTACCCGGCCCGGCCGAGCGCCAGCGCGATGGCCATCCCGAGCAGGTTGACGTCGTTCGCGTCGGTCGGCAGCTCGCCGCCCTCGGGGCGCAGTCGCACCCCGGCCTCGGGCGAGGGGACGATCGCTGCGGTGTAGCTGTCGGACATCAGCCGGCACTCTCCGTTCGTGGACCTTCGGGCGGCGCTCAGCCTATTTCGCCCGCACACCGGTGTCACCGGCGACCCGCCGGGGATCAGCCCAGCGCGCGTCGCAGCCGGGGTGCGCGCAGCAGGACCCGGCACGCGTACCGGACTTGGGCCCAGCGCCCGCTCCTGGTCTGGGCGAGGTCGTGCAGCTCGGAGAGGAACAGCTCGGCGTACTCGGCTCGGCTCCCGGCCGGCAGCAGCGCCGCCGCGCACGTGGCCGTCACGCGGGAGAACGCGATCACCTGAGCCGGGCTCGTCGTCCGTCCCGCCCACCCGTGCCAGCGGGGATGCCGCGAGCCGAACCCGTGGTCGGAGAGCACGGCGACCACGTCCGTGCGTGCCGCGTAGAGCTGCTCCACCACCTCGATCACGCAGCGGCGCGCGAGGTCGTGATCGTCGCGGCCGGTGCCCTCGCCGACCAGTGCCAGCGCGCGCCACGCGTAGGCGCGGGCGTTGCCGAGCGCGGGTCCCAGCTCGGCGGCGCTCGCGAGGTCGCCCGTCACGTCGAGCTCGCGGCACAGGTCGTCGAGCCGCCCGCCGACGAGCAGCAGGTCGATCACGCGGTGAGAGCTGCTCAGATGGGGGAGCAGCGTCGCCGCGACGCGATCGTGGGTCCGGCCGAGCATCCGATCCAGCCCGAGCAGCAAGTCGAGCGATGGGTTCACCGCGCGTCCCCTGCCAGGCCCGGGCGCAGCCGCGTCAACGCGCGCGCCGAGGTTTCCGCGCGGTGCAACGCTTCCCGCACGGCATCGAGGCCGTCGGAGTCGAGCCGGTAGTAGCGCCGCCGCGGCCGGCCCGCCTCCGACGGATCCGCTTCCTCCCACCGCGACCGCAGCCAGCCCGCCTTCTCAAGGCGCGCGAGGATCGGGTGGATCGTGCCGCTGGGCAGCCCGGCGGCAGCGCAGATCTCAAGCCCGTACAGCTCCTGGGCGGGTTCCCTCATCAGCGCGTGGAGCACCAGCTGGGTCGGGAGGGTCATCCGGGGACCGGCCATGCAAGAGCTCTACCTAGCCCCCGTGTTCGGGGGAAGCCCGTCCGCGGCTCGGCGTCCGGGTGGCCTTCGAGAAGTGGTCTGGACACTTCACACATTGGTCCAGACAATAGGCACCTCCCCGTCGAAGCCGGAGGTAGGCGATGAGGCGTTCCCGACTGTCCTTGTTCCTGGCCGCGTTCGCCGTGACCCTGGGTGGGCTCGTGGCCGTGCCCGGCAGTGCCGGGGCCGCGAATCTGCTGGTCAACCCCGGGTTCGACGCCGGGTCGACCGGCGGGTGGGAGTGCGCGAGCGGGGCGGCCACCGTCGCTTCGCCGGTGCGTTCGGGGGCGGGGGCGCTGGCCGTCACGGCGTCCGCGGCCGACACCGGGCAGTGCAGTCAGACGGTGTCCGTGCGGCCGAACACGACCTACGCCGTGGAGGCCTGGGTGCGGGGCAACCCGGTGTACCTGGGGGTCACCGGAGGGCCCTCGACCTGGGCGGGCTCGGGTGACTACACGCGCCTGGCGCTGTCGTTCACCACGGGCGCGACCCAGACGTCCGCGCAGCTCTACCTGCACGGCTGGTACGGCGGCGGCACCTACTACGCCGACGACGTCAGCCTCGACGGCCCGGGCGGCGGGACCCCCGGCGCACCCACCGCGCCGGCAGCGCCCAAGCTCGGCGCGGTCACCAGCACGTCGATCGGCCTGACGTGGACCGCACCGGCGGGCACCGTGACCGGCTACCGCGTCTACGAGGACGGCACGCTGCGCACGACCGTCACCGGCACTTCGGCGACGTTGACCGGGCTGTCGCCGTGCACCACGCACAGCTACACCGTCGCCGCGTACAACACAGCGGGGGAGTCGCCGTGCAGCGCCACGGTCTCCGGCAGCACCGGCGGCTGCACCAACTCCGGCCTGCCGAAGCACGCCCTCATCGGCTACCTGCACGCCAGCTTCGCCAACGGCTCCGGCTACGTCCGCATGGCCGACGTGCCCGACGCGTGGGACATCATCGACCTCGCGTTCGGCGAGCCGACCACGCCGACATCCGGCGACATCCGCTTCAACCGCTGCCCGGCGACCGAATGCGCCGGCGTGGAGAGCGACGCCGACTTCATCGCGGCGATCCGCGCGAAGCAGGTGCAGGGCAAGAAGGTGCTCATCTCCATCGGCGGCGAGAAGGGCCAGGTGCAGCTCACCACCACGACCGCGCGTGACGCGTTCGTCAGCTCCGTCTCGGCGATCATCGACAAGTACGGCCTCGACGGGCTCGACGTCGACTTCGAGGGCCACTCGCTGTCGCTGAACGCGGGCGACACCGACTTCCGCAACCCGACCACCCCCGTCGTCGTCAACCTCATCTCCGCCCTCAAAACGCTGAAAGCCCGCTACGGCAGCGCGTTCGTGCTCACGATGGCGCCCGAGACGTTCTTCGTGCAGGTCGGCTACCAGTTCTACGGCGGCTCGTCGGCCGGCGACCAGCGCACCGGCGCGTACCTGCCGGTGATCAACGCCCTGCGCGACTCGCTGACCGTGCTGCACGTCCAGGACTACAATTCCGGGCCGGTCATGGGGCTGGACAACCAGTACCACACCATGGGCGGCGCCGACTTCCACATCGCGATGACCGACATGCTCAAGGCCGGCCTCCCCGTCGCCGGCGGCGCTTTCTTCCCCGGCCTGCGCGACGATCAGATCGCGCTCGGCGTCCCGGCGACCGTCAACGCGGGCAACGGCTACACCGCCCCCGCCGACGTGCAGACCGCCCTGACGTGCCTCACCAAGGGCACGGGCTGCGGCGGTTACACCCTGCGCGGCGGCACCGTGCCGGGCCTGCGGGGGCTCATGACGTGGTCGATCAACTGGGACCACTTCTCGGGCTGGACGTTCCAGAACGCGCACGCGCCGTTCCTGGACACGCTTCCCTGAGACACCCTGCCTGAGACGCACGAGACATGGCGGGCCGCCGGCGATCTTCGGCAGACTGGGAACCACCGGCGAAGATCGTGAGGACGAGCGATGGACCTGAAACTCCGCGGCAGGCGTGCCCTGGTGACCGGCGCGTCGAAGGGCATCGGCGCTGCCGTGGCCGAGGTGCTCGCCGCCGAGGGCAGCCACCTGCACCTGGCCGCGCGCAGCGGCGAGGCGCTCGAAGCCCTCGCCAGGAAGCTGCGGGAGGCGCACGGGGTCGAGGTGACCGTGCACGTCGTCGACCTGCGCGAAACGGCCGATCTCGAACGGCTCGCCGAGGCCACGGCCGACGCCGACATCCTCGTGAACAACGCCGGCGACATCCCGGCCGGCACGCTCGACCAGGTCGGCCCCGACCGCTGGCGGCACGCGTGGGACCTCAAGGTCTTCGGCTACGTCGACCTCACCCGGCTCGTCTACGCGCGGCTTCGCGAGCAGGGTCGCGGCGTGATCGTCAACGTGATCGGCGCCGGCGGTGAGCGGCCGAAGACGGAGTACATCGCCGGCGGCGCGGGCAACGCCGCGCTGATGGCCTTCACCCGGGCGCTCGGCGCCGAGGGCCCGCGCGACGGCGTGCGCGTGGTCGGCGTGAACCCCGGCCCGGTCGCGACCGAGCGAATCACCACCATGCGCGCGGCCAACGCCGACGTCGACGCGAGCTTCGCCGCGCTGCCCTCGCGCCGCGTCGCCGAGCCGGGCGAGGTCGCCGACCTGGTGGCGTTCCTGGCCTCGGCCCGCGCCGACTACATCAGCGGCACCATCGTGACCATCGACGGCGGGCTGTCCGCCGCGTCCTGATTCACCCGGCGGCGAAGACGTGCCGCCATCGTTCGGCCGAGTCGGCGAGGTCGCGGCCGACGTGGTCGAAGTAGTCGCCCATCGCGGCCAGCCGCGCGGCGGCGGGGGAGCCGGCCAGCAGGCCGGCGCCCTCGCGCGCCGAGGTGGCCCACGCGGTGCAGACGTCGGCTTCGCGGCGGCACGAGCGGTACCACGCGTCGTCGTCGACCCGGTAGTGCTCGCGGCCGCCGGGTTCGCGGACGCGGCGGACGAGTTCGAGCTGCTCCAGGTACGCGATCGCCTTCGACACCGACGCCGGGCTCACGCGCACGCGCGCCACGAGGTCCATCGCGGAGAGCGTTCGCCGGTCGCTGGTGAGGAGCGTGGCGAGCACGCGGGCCGGCATGCGCGGGAGTCCGGTGTGGACCATCATCTCCGTGAACCGCTCCTCGAACCCGCTCACCGCCGGGGCGCCCACGGGCACGCGCCGGCCCCGCTCGTGTGTGGCCTCCTGGGCGTGGTCGGCCCGGTAGCCGCGCGGGCCGCCGTTGCGCCGGACTTCCCGGCTCACCGTCGACGTCGGCCGCCCCAGCAGCCGCGCGATCTCGGCGTAGGCGAGCCCGGCTTTCAGCCCCTCAGCGACGCCTCGACGGTCCTCGTGGGTCAGACGGGTTCCCGGCATGTGCCCGAGCCTACCGCGTCATTGCAACAACGGCGCCCCGTTGCACTCGTGACAGCCATTGCAACACAAGGAAAACCCGAGTTGACGGACCCCGGTGGACAGTCGTAGTTTCCCGATCGGGAAAAGGGGGTCACCATGGACACGACGGCGTTCACCGCGGTGGAGAACAGCCTGTACCTCACGCTCGACGGCCGCGCGCTCGACGCCCGCGCACCCCGCCCGGTGCTCGGCGACCCCGCGGCCGCGGGCGTCGTGGCGGCACTCGGGCACGACCCCGCCGCGGGGCCGCTGGTGAAGAGCCAGGTGTTCGACATCGCCGTGCGCTCGCGCATGCTCGACGACGTGGTGCGCTCGTTCGTCGGCCGCCACCCCGACGCCGTGGTGCTGGAGCTCGGCTGCGGGCTCGACGGACGGATCGAACGCGTGCGGCCACCCTCCACAGTGGACTGGTACGACCTCGACCTGCCCGCCGTCGTATCGGTGCGCGAACGGCTCTTGCCGCCGCCCGCGAACGTCCACCCGGTGGCCGCCGACCTCACCGACCCGGCGTGGCTCGAGCGGATCCCGGTCGGCCGGCCCGCCGTCGCGGTCGCCGACGGGCTCGTCGCCTTCCTGCCGCAGGACGCGTTCGTCGCCCTGCTCGCCGGGATCGCCGGGCGCTTCCCGACGGGCGAGATCGCGTTCAACAGCTACACGCGCTTCCACGTCTGGGCCATCGAGCACTACGGCGGCACCGGTTCCATCGCGGGCGTCGTGGCCAACCCCGGCTTCGACGACCCGCGCGCCCCGCAGCGCTGGGTCCCGCAACTGGAGCTGGTCGACGAGCAGTTCGCGTCCCGCGCGCCCGAGGTCGCGCTGCAGCCGCCGGCGCTGCGCTGGTTCACCCGGCTGGCGGCCCGCAGCACGGCGGTGGCCAGGCGGGGGACGTGCGTGCTGCGCTACCGCTTCTGACTCCTCGTCGGGGCCGCGCTGCCTTGGACTGCTCACGCTGACGTACCCCCGCGACGAGCCCGCCGGTTCGGCGCACCCGCACGGCACTCACGGAAGTCGTCGCGGCAGCTGTAACGGCGCGGCCTGGTGAACCGCCGCGGGCACCGGCCCCCGCGGGGACCGGCGCCGGCGCCCGCGGGACGATCCCTGTCCCGCGCAGACAGGAGCGTGCCGCAGCCGACAGCCCTGACTCACGCGTCCGGATACCGCGTATCCAGCGCGAGCGCCTCCCACTCCACCAGGTCCGCGAGCTGCTTCTCCAGCTTCGCCCTGATCCGCGTCACCGCTTCAGGTCCGAGTGGCAGCCGCAGCGGTGCGTCGGGGGTGTCGACGAGCGTGAGGATGGCCGCGGCGGCGCGGGCGGGGTCGTTGGGCTGGTGGCCGTCCTGCCCGGAGAACTGGGAGCGCAGCCGGCCGGCGGGGGTGTCGGCGTAGTCGGCGATCGGGTCGGCGAAGGTCATGGACCGGCCGGCGAACTCGGTGCGGAAGGGGCCGGGCTCGACGATGCTGACGCGGATCCCGAGCGGCCCCACCTCGCCGGCGAGGGCTTCGGACAGGCCTTCCAGCGCGAACTTCGACGTCGCGTAGATCGCGTGGCCCGGGTTGCCGACGACGCCGCCCACGGAGGAGAGCTGCACGATGTGCCCGCTGCGCCGCGCGCGCAGGTGGGGCAGGACGGCGCGCGTCACGGCGAGCACGCCGAACACGTTGGT
This sequence comes from Amycolatopsis sp. NPDC051372, assembly GCF_040682095.1. NCBI lineage: Bacteria > Bacillati > Actinomycetota > Actinomycetes > Pseudonocardiales > Pseudonocardiaceae > Amycolatopsis > Amycolatopsis sp. NPDC051372. The sequence goes on along the minus strand of NZ_JBFBAF010000011.1, from coordinate 107,395 downwards.
CTCCATGACCTTGCGCGTCTGCTCGTCGGTGAGCTCTTCGAGCGCGCCGATGAGACCGTGGCCCGCGTTGTTCACGAGGACGTCGATCTGCCCGTACTCGGCGAGCGCGGCGTCGACGGCCGAGTGGATCGACGCCGGGTCGGTCACGTCGAGGCGCGCGACGAGCGCGCGGTCGGCGAAGTCCTTCACCGACTCGACGTCCCGCGCGGTGGCCACGACCCGCTCGCCCCGCGCGAGCACCGCCTCGGCGAGCACCCGCCCGAAACCGGCGCTCGTGCCCGTGATGAACCAGACCCGGCTCATGTCCGTCTCCTCGATTCGCGGTATCTTGATACTCAAACCAAACTACCTTGAGACTCAAGGGAGTGTCCAGTGGACCAGGACTCGGTCGGCGCCGGCCTCGCGGCGTGGCTGCGTGTGATGCCCGCCGGGGTCGACGCGGACGTCGAGGCCGCGCGCCAGCGGATCGGCCGGCTGTCGCGGCAGTTCGAGCAGGTGCTGGGTCGCGCGGCCGTCGTCCACGACCTCACCCCCGGCGACTGGCAGGCGCTCTCGGCCCTGCACCGCTCCGGAGAACCGCCCGTGCTCACGCCCAAGGAGCTCGGTGACCTGCTGGGGGTCACGTCGGGCACCGTCAGCGTCCGCATCGACCGGCTCGCCCGCGCGGGGCTGGTCGAACGCGTCGCGGCCGCCGACGGCCGCAGCCGCCCGATCCGCCTCACCCGCAAGGGCCGCGCCCGTTGGGCCGCCGCCACGAAGCAGCGCACCGACGACGAACGCGGCCTCTTCGCCGGCGCCCTCGAACCCGACCGCCTGGCGGCGCTCAACGCGCTGCTGGCCGATCTCCTGGCCCGCTTCGAATCGGAGTTCGGCCCGGCGTCCACAGTGGACCGTATCAACGGCGAGTCCTGACTGTCACCGCAACCGGGCGAGGACGTTGTGCGGGAACGGCAGCTCCGGCGCGCTCACCTCCGTGAGCCGGTCGAGCACCGCGGCGGGCAGGTCCAGCGTCAACGCCCCGAGCGTGTCCGTGAGCTGCCGCGTCGAGCGCGCCCCCACGAGCGTTCCCGCGATGCCGGGCCGCCGCAGCACCCAGTGCATCGCGACCTGCGCCGGCGTGTGGCCGGTCTCCGCGGCGACCTCGCGCACGGCGTCGAGCACCGCCCAGCGCCGTTCGGAGTGCTTCGTGCCGTCGAGCCGGCCGGGCCCGGCGCCGTCGCGGGAGTACTTGCCGGTGAGGGAGCCGCCGGCCAGGGCGCTCCACGGCTGCATCGCGATGCCGAATTCCGCGGCGAGCCGGACGTGCTCGGTCTCGATCGAGCGCTCCACCAGTGAGTACTCCAGCTGCAGCGCCGTGATCAGCGGTCCGCCGAGCATCGCGGCCTTCGCGGCGTACCACGCGGGCACGTCGCTCAGCCCCACCGCGCGGACCTTGCCCGCGCGCACCAGCGCGTCGAACGCCGCCACGACCTCTTCGGCCGGGGTGAACCCGTCCCACACGTGCAGCCAGTACAGGTCCACGTGGTCCACCCGCAGGCGCCGCAGCGACCGCTCCAGCGAAGCGACCATGTTCTTGCGCCCGTTGCTGCGGCCCAGGACATCGCGCACCGGCTCGCCGTCGACGAACCGCGGGCCCGAGTACTTCGTGGCCAGCACCAGCTCGTCGCGGTCGGGCACCTCGCGCAGGAACTCGCCGACGAGCTCCTCGCTGCGTCCGTCGCTGTAGTTGTCGGCCGTGTCGACGTAGTTGCCACCGGCGCCGAGGTAGGTGCGGAACACCTCATGCGAGGTCGCGTCGTCGGAGGAGAGGCCGCTCGGGCCGAACGTCATCGCACCCAGCGCCAGCGGCGAGACCCGGAGCCCGGAACGGCCCAGGGGCCGGTAGTCGTCCAAACCAGTCATGCCCCGAGCGAACAACCCGGACCGAGGTCCGGGTCAAGTCCCGAACCCGGAGCTTGACCTGGAGCGCGCTCCAGGTGGGAGTCTGGACGGGTGGATTCCTACTCACCCTCCGAAGTGACCGCCCGGACCGGCTTCAGCATCGACACGCTCCGCTACTACGAACGCATCGGCCTGCTGCGCGACGTCCACCGCACCGCCGGCGGGCGCCGCCGGTTCACCGAGGACGACCTGCGGTTCCTGCACCTGCTGCGCTGCCTGCGCGACACCGAGATGCCGATCGCCCAGATGCTGCGTTACGTGGAGCTGCTGCGCGAGGGCGACGACACCCAAGCCGAACGCCTCGCCGTGCTGCAGGACCACGAGACGCGCGTGGCCGAGCAGATCGACCGGCTGCGCGGGCACCAGGAGCACATCCGGATGAAGATCGCCTTCTACGGTGCCGCGGTCGACCAGACGCCGCTGGAACAAACCGAAAACCTGGCAAAGGTCTGAGCCGAGCCGGTGGAGCGGCGCCGCGACGCCACCCCACCGGATGGTGCTCAGTTGAGCAGACCGTGCGGGTCAAGCACGTACTTGCGTGCCGCGCCCTGGTCGAACTCGTGGTAGCCGCGCGGCGCGTCGCCGATGCTGATCGGCGTCGCGTTCACGGCCTTCGCGATCTGCACGCGGTCGTTCAGGATCGCCATCATCAGCTTCCGGTGGTACTTCATCACCGGGCACTGGCCCGTGGTGAACGAATGCGACTTCGCCCAGCCCAGCCCGATCCGGATCGACAGCGAGCCATGGCGCGCCGCCTCGTCGCCGGCCCCGGGATCCCCTGTCACGTACAGGCCGGGAATGCCCAGCGCCCCGCCCGCGCGGGTGAGGTCCATCAGCGAGTTCAGCACCGTCGCCGGGTGTTCGGTCGCCGACTCCCGGCCGTGCCCGCGCGCCTCGAACCCGACGGCGTCGACCGCGCAGTCGACCTCCGGCTCACCAACGATGGCGGCGAGCTGGTCCTTCGGGTCGCCCTCCGACACGTCGATGGTCTCGCAGCCGAAGCTTCGGGCCTGCGCGAGCCGTTCGGCGTTGAGGTCACCCACGATCACCACCGCGGCGCCGAGCAGCTGCGCCGACGCGGCCGCGGCCAGCCCCACCGGGCCGGCTCCCGCCACGTAGACCGTCGACCCCACCGTGACGCCCGCCGTGACGCAGCCGTGGAAGCCCGTCGGGAAGATGTCCGAAAGCATCGTGAGGTCGAGGATCTTCTCCATCGCCTGGTCGTGGTCCGGGAATTTCAACAGGTTCCAGTCGGCGTACGGAACCATCACGTACTCCGCCTGGCCGCCGACCCAGCCGCCCATGTCGACGTAGCCGTACGCCGAACCCGGCCGGTCCGGATTCACGTTCAGGCAGATCCCCGTCTTGCCCTCCTTGCAGTTGCGGCAGCGTCCGCACGCGATGTTGAAGGGCACCGAAACCAGATCGCCCACCTTGATGAACTCCACGTCACGGCCGGTCTCGATCACCTCTCCGGTGATCTCGTGACCCAGCACCAGTCCTGCCGGTGCCGTCGTGCGGCCACGGACCATGTGCTGGTCGGAACCGCAGATATTGGTCGCGACGTTCTTCAGGATCACGCCATGAGGGGTCTCGCGACCCACGTTCGCCGGGTTTACACCCGGACCGTCCTTGAGCACGAAGCCGGGGTACTCGATCGTGTCGACCTCGACCTTGCCCGGGCCCACATAAGTGACTGCTTTGTTGCCTGCCATGAGTTTCTTGCCGCCTTTCCTCGTTCGTCGGTGAACAGGTGGCGCGGCGTGGAGTTCCCCCGTCACGTCAGGCACTCCATGCTAACCCTGTCACGGACGCCGGCGCGCTGACTTGTGCGCGGCCTCGAGGGTGGGCAAGATCGACCGCGGCGGGGGGCCGGTCGTGTGCAGCCTTCGGCATGAGGAGCCAGTGTGGAGATCGTCGAGTTCACCCCCGAGCGCGAGCAATACGCGTGGACCTTCGGCGGGGTCGCCCCCATCCGGAAGGTGAAGCCCGGCACGGTGTTGAAACTCTGGACCGAGGACGCGTTCAGCGGCCGGCTGCAGAGCGCGTCGGACAAACCGAGTGAAAAACTCGACATGCGGGAGGTCAACCCGCAGACGGGACCGTTCTTTGTGGACGGCGCGGAACCTGGTGACACATTGGCGCTGCACTTCGTGGACCTGGAACCGGCGCGTGACTGGGCCGCGTCGGCGACCATCCCGTTCTTCGGCGGGCTCACCGCCACCGACCGCACCGCGATGCTGCACGAGCCGCTGCCCGAGCTGACCTGGATCTACCAGCTCGACCGCGAGAAGCAGGTCGTGGTGTTCGAGGCGCTGCGCGGCGACTTCCGCGTGGACCTGCCGGTGGAACCGATGCTCGGCACGGTCGGCGTCGCCCCGGCGGGGCGTGAGGTGCGCACGTCGCTGGTGCCGGACATGTTCGGCGGCAACATGGACACGCCCGAGATGAAGGCGGGCGCCACCTGCTACCTCGGCGTGAACGTGCCGGGCGCGCTGTTCTCCGTCGGCGACGGGCACTACCGCCAGGGCGAGGGCGAGGCCTGTGGTACGGCCGTGGAAGGCGCCATGAACGTGACGCTGATCGTCGAGCTGATCAAGGGCGGTGCGCCGGTGTGGCCGCGCATCGAGCAGGACGAGAACTACGTGGTGGTCGCTTCCTCACGCCCGCTGGAAGACGCGTGGCGCTCGAGCCAGCACGGCATGATCGGCTGGCTCGGCGAGCTCTACGGGCTCGACCCGCTCGACGCCTACCAGCTGCTCACGCAGATCAGCCAGGCCCCGCTGGCCAACGTCGTCGACGCGAACTACAGCGCCGTCACCAAGATCGCCAAGCGCCTGCTGCCCACGGGCGAGGCTTACGGCGGAATGCACCGGTACCTGCGCGAGCAGGCCGCGAAGCTCTAGGAGGAAAACGCATGGATCTGCGGCTGGCCGGGCGCAAAGCCCTGGTGACCGGCGGTACCAAGGGGATCGGGCGCGCGGTCGTCGCCTCGCTCGCAGGTGAGGGCGCCGCGGTGGCGTTCTGCGCGCGTACCGAATCCGAGGTGCGCGCCACGGAGAAGGAGTTCCGCGACGCCGGCGCGACGGTGTCGGGCGAGGCCGTGGACGTCGCCGACGGCGCAGCGCTGACCGCGTGGGTCGAGCGCGCCGCGGCCGACCTGAACGGCCTCGACATCGTGGTGGCGAACGTCAGCGCCCTGTCCATCGGCCCGACCGAGGAGAACTGGCGCTCCAGCTTCGAGGTCGACCTCATGCACACGGTGCGCGTCGCCGAGACCGCGCTGCCGCACCTGGAACGCAGCGAGGCCGCCTCGATCATCGCCATCTCGAGCGTCTCGGGCCGCGAGATCGACTTCGCCGCCCCCGCGTACGGGACGATGAAGGCCGCGGTCGTGCACTACATCCAGGGCCTGGCGCTGCAGCTGGCGCCGAAGGGCATCCGCGCCAACACGGTGTCGCCCGGCAACACCTACTTCGAGGGCGGCATCTGGCACAGCACCGAGAGCGGCAACCCGGAGCTGTTCAACCAGGCACTGGGTCTCAACCCGATGGGCCGCATGGGCACGCCGGAGGAGATCGCCTACGCGGTGACCGTGCTGGCCAGCCCGCTGGCGTCGTTCATCACCGGCACCAACCTGGTGGCCGACGGCGCTCTCACACGAGGTGTGCAGCTGTAGGTCTCAGTTCTGTACGGCGCTGTGGCGTTCGGCGCTCCGGATCCTCGGGTTCGGAGCGCCGAGCTGTTCGCGGAGGAAGTCGATGCCCGCCGTGGTCATGGTTTCGCGGGTACCGAGACCGTAGACGTGGCCGGCGTCCTCGAGCCACCTGAACTCGGCATCGGCGCCTGCCTGCCAGTAGGTGGCGACGAGGGTTTCGCTCTGGGTGATGGGCACGACGTCGTCGGCGGTGCCGTGCACGACCAGCAGCGGCGCGGCGGACTCGCTCACGTGCGTGAGCGGGCTGGCCGCGGCGGCGAGCGCCGGGTGCTGCGCGGGCGCGCCGCCGAGCAGCCACGCGTGCGGGTCTTCCCCGGTGGCGTGGAACGGTGAGCTCGGCGGAGGCGGTGGCAGCCGCGTGAAGTCCGACGGCGGGCTCCACGCCACGGCCGCCTGCACGCCGCTGTCCGGGCCGAGCACGCCGATGTCGCCTTCGAGTTCGGGCCGGCCGCCGGTCACGGCGAGCATCACCGCGAGGTGCCCGCCCGCGGCGTGGCCCCACGCGGCGAACCGGTCCGGGTCCAGCGCCAGCGTCGTGTGGTGGTGACGCAGCCAGCGCACCGCGGCCTTCACGTCGTGCAGCTGTGCCGGGTACACCGCTTCGCGGCTGTGTCTGAAATGGACCAAGCTCACGGCGAACCCGGCCGCGGGCAAGCGTTGGGCGAGGTACCGGCCGAGCGGCGCGTGCTTGGGCGAACCCACGGCGAACGCGCCGCCGTGCACGAACACGACCACCGGCCATCCGGTGGGCGGCGGCGGACCGGCCGGCACGGCGAGGTCGAGCAGCAGCGGCCGGTAGCCGAGCAGGGGAGCGACCACGGCGTCGCGGTAGAGCACCCGGCCGGCGGCGGGCTCGGGGTCCGGCGGGGCCGTCTGCGGGAGAACGGGGAGCACCTGGGTCACGAGCCGACTATCACCCACCCCGGCTCCCGACCGGTAGCCGTACCAGGAAGCGGGACGAGGTGGTGTTTCCCGGCATCCGGACCGATTTCGCGCAACGGTGAGGTGCTGCCCCTCGCCCGGGCGGTGAGGGGCAGCCGTCACAGGGCGAACGCGATCGACCGCACGATCACCGCCGCGAAGAAAACCACGGTGAACGCGAGATCGATCGACAGCCCGCCGGCGCGCACCGGCCGCAGCACGCGGCGCACGGGCGCGATCACGGGCTCGGTGGCGCGGTGGCTGTAGTGGCGCGCCTTCCCGAGCCAAGACGGCCCGGTGGTCACCAGGCGCGTCCAGTCCAGGATCATGCGCGCGATCAGCACGAGGATGAACAGGGTCAGCACGTACCCGACCAGCGTTCCGATCAGGCTCATCACACACTCCTCAGGGTGGGTCGTTCACCTGGCTCAACGCCGGGAGCGCCCGCGGAGTGTCCCGTTTGCCGGAGTTCTCAGCGAGTTATCAGCCGGGGACCACCGTGACCTGCGGCTGGAGCACGCGGTCGAACCCCACGAGCCTTCGCGCGCCCGTGATCGGCACCGCGAGCACGGTGTGCGCGACGGCGCTCGACGGGCCCACGAGCAGCTCCACCGGCCCGGTGTCGACGATCCGGTCGCCGGCCCGCCCGGTGTAGGAGGCGAGGTCCGCGTGCAGGGCCAGGTGCACCACGCGGGTCTGCCCGGGTGGGAGCGGCACGCGCGGCGCGGCGATCAGCTGCCGCAGCGGGCGCGCGACCTCGGCGACCGGGTCGTGGAGGTAGACCTGCACGACTTCCGACGTCTCCGTGTCGTGCGGGTTGTGCAGCGTCACGCTCACCCGGCACGAGCCGTCGGCCGGCCACACGGTCGCGCCGGCCACCGAGACCCACGTGGCCGGGTGGTAGGTGAGACCGTGCCCGAACGGGAACACCGGCGTGGGGTCGACCGAGCTGACGTCGCTGCGCGCGGCCAGCGCCGCGCCGAGGTAGGTCGACGGCTGGGTCGCCCCGGCGGCGGGGAAGCTCACCGGCAGGCGGCCCGACGGCTCGACCCGGCCCGTGAGCACCCCGGCGAGCGCCGCCGCGCCCTCTTCACCCGGGTAGAACCCGCACACGACGGCCGCCAGGCGCTCGACCTGGCGCGAGAGCTCATAGGGCCGGCCGGACAACAGCACCAGCACCACGGGTGTGCCCGTCGCCAACACCGCTTCGAGCAGTTCCTCCTGCCGGCCGGGCAGCCGCAGGTCGGCGGCGTCGCAGCCTTCGCCGGACGTGCCGCCGCCGAACAAGCCCGCCCGGTCGCCGAGCACGGCAACGCAGACGTCCGCCGCCGCGGCCGCCTCGACGGCCGCGGCGAGGTCGGAGTCCGAGCCGCCGGTGACGCCGCAGCCCTCGGCGAAGGTGACGTCGAACGACTCCCGCAGCGCCTCGGCGACCGTGGGCACGTCGAGGCCGAACGGCACGTCCGGGTGGTGGACGCCGACGTGCATCGGGAACGAGTAGCAGCCGAGCATCGCGCCCGGTTCGTCCGCGCGCGGACCCACGACCGCCAGCCGAACACCGGAACGCAGCGGCAACGCTCCGGTGTTCGACAGCAGCACCACCGACCGCTCGGCGAGCTCTCGCGCGAGCGCCCGCGACTCGGCGTCGTCCAGCTCGGTCAACCCCCGGTGGGGCGACCACTCGGGATCCAGCAGGCCCAGCTCGAACTTCTGCGTCAGCACGCGGTGCAGCGCGCGGTCCACCAGGGACTCCTCGACGCTGCCGTCGGCCAGTGCGGCCAGCAGCGGCGTGCCGTAACAGTCCACTGTGGGCAGTTCGACGTCGATGCCCGCGCCCAGCGCCTGTCCTGCCGCGTCCGCCGGTCCGGTGGCGACGTGGTGCAGGGCGTGCAGGAACGCCACGGAGAAGTAGTCGGACACCACCGTGCCGGTGAACCCGTAGCGTTCGCGCAGCAGCGTGGTGAGCAGTTCCGGGTCGGCCGCGGCCGGCAGCCCGTCGAGGTCGGTGTAGGAGTTCATCACCGACCGCGCCCCGGCCCGCAGCGCGTGCTCGAACGGCGGCAGCAGCACGTCGGCGAACTCGCGCGGCCCGACCGACACCGGCGCGAGGTTGCGCCCGGCCTTCGACGCGGAGTAGCCCGCGAAGTGCTTGAGCGTCGCGACGATCCCGGCCGACTCGAGCCCGGCGACGTAGGCCGCGCCGATCGTGCCCACGAGGTACGGGTCCTCGCCGATGGTCTCCTCGACGCGGCCCCAGCGCAGGTCCCGCGCGACGTCCAGCACCGGCGCCAGCCCCTGGTGCACGCCGAGGGCCCGCATGGTCTCGCCGATGCGGAAAGCCATGCGGCCCACGAGGTCCGGGTCGAAGCTCGCGCCCCAGCACAGCGGTGCCGGGTACACCGTGGCCTGCCACGCCGCCAGGCCCGTGAGGCACTCCTCGTGCACCACGGCGGGGATGCCGAAGCGCCCGCGCGCCACGATCTCCTCCTGCGTCCGCGCGAGTCCCCGCGCGCCGATCTCCGGGTCGACCGGCCGCGTACCGAACGCGCGGGTCAGCTGCCCGACCCCGTGCGGCACGAGCGCGTCCCAGTCCGGCGGGTCGTGGGCGAAGTCGTGTTGGTGTGGCGCGACCTCGCCACCGGAGTCCATGCCGACCCAGATCCCGGACAGCTGCGCCACCTTCTCGCGCGTGGTCATCCGGGCCACGAGATCGCGGACACGCTCGGCTACGGACAGCCGCGGGTCGCGCCAGGGCTCGGGCGCGGTCTCGGTCGTCACGAGCCGGCCCGCGGCGCGGCGCTCGATGAGCGCACAACCAGTTCCGTGTCGAGCACCACGGGCTCACGCTCCTCGGGGTCGCCGTTGATGAGTCCGATGAGGACGGTGATGGCGCGGTGGCCCATCTCGCGGATGGGCTGTTGCACCGTGGTCAGCGGGGGAGTGCACAGCGCCGATTCGGGGATGTTGTCGAAGCCGACCACCGACACGTCGTCCGGTACGCGCAGGCCCAGCGCCGCCGCGGCGGCCAGGGTCGCGATCGCGGAGGTGTCGTTGGCGGCGAACACGGCCGTCGGCCGGTCGGGGCGCGTCAGCAGCTCCCGCGCCGACGCGGCCGCCAGCTCGCCGTCGTAGTCGCCGGCCACGACGAGGGTTTCGTCCACCTCGACGCCCGCCGCGGCCAGCGCGCGCCGGTAGCCGGTTTCGCGCAGCTGCGCCGACTGAAGGTCCGGCCGGCCGGCGAGCAACGCGATCCTGCGGTGCCCGAGCTCCAGCAGGTGCTCGGTCGCCAGCTGCGCGCCGCGCAGGTTGTCGGAGACGATCGCCGGCAGCGGCGAGCGCCCGGTGTGCGGATCGACCGCGACGACCGGAGTTCCGGGCAGGCCTTCGAGCTCGGCCGCGGGCGTCACGAGCACCGCGCCGTCGACGAGCGTGCCGCTCAGCCGCGACAGGTACCGGCGCTCCCAGCCCACCGGGTCGCCGGTGCGCCCGCCCGCCGAGTACACGACGAGCTCGAATCCGGTGCCGCGGATCGCGTCCGCCGCGCCCTTGAGCAGCTCCGTGCTGAACGGCTCGAGGTCGGCCACGAGGATGCCGATCACGTTGGTCTTGTGGTTGCGAAGGCTCTGCGCCACGAGGCTCGCCTCGTACCCCAGCTCGTCGATCACGGCGCGGACGCGCGCGAACGTGTCGGCGGCGACGCCGTAGCGCTGGTTGATCACTTTCGAGACCGTCGCGACCGACACTCCGGCGCGGGCGGCGACGTCACGGATCGTGACACGGGAACGAGGCTGCACCGGCCCAGACTAGCGATGTAAAACGTTATCGACAACGATTGACACAGGATTTTCGGACGCGCAGACTCTTCGCCATCCCGGGCACCGTCACGCCCCGTCCAACTCGGCCGAAGTCGTCAGGAGTGGATCCGTCATGCGTCACAGCCGGAGATTCCCCCTCGCCGCGCTCGTCGCGGCAGCCGCGCTCGTGCTCTCCGCGTGCGGGGGAGGTGGCGACGAAGGCCCGGCCGCCGCGTCGGGTCCGGTCACCCTGACCTGGTGGCACAACGGCACAGCGGAACCCGTGCGGTCGCTGTGGCAGCAGGTCGCCGACGACTACCACCAGGCGCACCCCGATGTGTCGTTCACGGTGCAGCCGATCCAGAACGAGGAGTTCCCCACCAAGGTGCCGCTGGCGCTGCAGTCGAACACGCCACCGGACCTCTACCAGCAGTGGGGCGGCGGGGACGAGGCTTCGCAGGTCGACTCGGGCCGCGTGGCGGACCTGACGTCGTCCGTGCAGGGCTGGATCGGCGGCCTCGGCTCGATGGCGCAGGGCTGGCAGGTCGGCGGAAAGCAGTACGGCGTGCCGTACGTGCAGCACGTCGTCGGGTTCTGGTATCGCAAGGACCTCTTCGCGCAGGCCGGGATCACGGCCCCGCCGACGACCATGGCCGATTTCGCCGCCGCCGTCGGCAAGCTGAAGTCCGCGGGCATCGCGCCGATCGCGCTCGGGGGCAAGGATCGCTGGCCCGACGCGTTCTACTACGACTACTTCGCCGTGCGCGCGTGCTCCACGCAGGTGCTCAAGGACGAGATCGCGGCCGTGAAGCTGCAGAACCCGTGCTGGGTCAAGGCCGGCCAGGACCTGCAGGGCTTCCTCGCGACGCAGCCTTTCCAGACCGGCTTCAACGGCACGCCGGCGCAGCAGGGCGCCGGCAGCTCGGCCGGGCTCGTCGCCAACGGCAAGGCCGCGATGGAGCTGCAGGGCGACTGGGACCCGAGCACGATGTCCTCGCTCACCGACGACAAGGACCTCGACTCGAAGCTCGGGTGGTTCCCCTTCCCGTCGGTGCCCGGCGGGAAGGGGAACCCCGCCGTGCTGCTCGGCGGCGGTGACGGGTTCTCCTGCACGACGCGCGCGGCGGCCGCGTGTGCCGGGTTCCTGCAGTACCTCACGAGCGCGCCGGTGCAGCGGAAGATCGCCGAGGCCGGCTCCGGTCTGCCGGTGAACGCGGACGCCGTGGCGTCGTTGAAGAACGAGTCGCTCAAGTCCGTTGCGGAGCAGACGCGCAAGGCGTCGTACGTGCCGATGTACTTCGACCGCGCGTTCCCGACCGCTGTCGGTCAGGCGCTCAACGACGCCGTCGCGAACCTGTTCGCGGGGCAGGGCAACCCGGAAGCGGTGGTGCAGGCCGTGAACCAGGCCGCCACCGGGAACAAGTGATGGCGGCTCCCGCCCCGCCCCGGCCGCTCGCGCGGACCGTCCACAGTGCACCCCGGCGCCCGGCGCGGCGCCGGGGCCGCACTCGGCTCGAGCTGGTTTTGCTGCTCGGCCCCGCGCTGGTGCTGTTCGCCGGGTTCGTGCTCGTGCCCATCGGCATCGCGGTGTACTACAGCTTGTACTCGTGGAACGGGTTCGGCCCGCTCACGAACTTCGTGGGGTTCCAGAACTACGCCGACGCGTTCGGCGGCGCCGTGTTCCGCGGCGCGATCGGGCACAACGTGCTCATCGCCGTGCTGTCGATCGTGGTCCAGCTGCCGCTGAGCATCGGCATCGCGCTGCTGCTGGACCGCAAGCTCAAGGGCCGCACGTTCCTGCGGATGGTCGTGTTCGCGCCGTACGTGCTGTCGGAGGCGATCACCGCCGTGATCTGGCTGCTGATGCTGCAACCGAACGGGTTCGTGGACGAGCTCCTGCGCGGCGTGGGCTTGGGCGGGCTCGTGCACCAGTGGCTCGCGGACCCGGGCATCGTGCTGTACACGCTGTTCGTGGTCATGACCTGGAAGTACCTCGGCTTCGGCATCATCCTGCTGCTCGCGGGCCTGCAGGGCGTGCCGCCGGAGCTGCGGGAAGCCGCCGCGCTGGACGGCGCCACCTCGTGGCAGACCACGCGCCACGTGGTGCTGCCGCTGCTGGGCCCGACGATCCGGATCTGGGTGTTCCTGAGCGTCATCGGTTCGCTGCAGCTGTTCGACCTCGTGTGGATCATGACGCTCGGCGGCCCGGCCAACGCGTCGACCACGATGGCCAGCTATCTCGTGGACCACGGGTTCAAGCGCTACGAGTTCGGCTTCGGCAGCGCGGTCGCCGTGGTGCTGTTCGCGATCTGCTTCGTGTTCGCTCTGGCCTACCAGCGGTTCGCGCTTCGCCGCGACACCGCGGGTGCCCTGACCCGGGTGGTGGGCTGACGTGGCGGGCCGGCGCTGGGGCCTGGTCGTGGGCTACGCGGCGGCGGTCGTCGTCGTGGTGGTCACGGTGGTGCCGCTGCTGTTCGTGGTGCTCGGCGGCTTCCGCACCAACGGGCAGCTCAACACCGACCCGGCCGGCCTGCCGGGGCCGTGGGTGTGGGACAACTACCGCAGTGTGCTCACCTCACCCGATTTCTGGCGGTTCCTCGGCAACAGCGCGTTGATCGCGGTGATCGCGACGGTGCTGGCCGTGGGCCTGGGTTCGATGGCGGCGTTCGCCTTGTCCCGCTATGCCTTCAAAGGCCGCGAAGCCGTGTATGTCCTGTTCACGCTCGGCCTGCTGTTCCCGCTGGGCGTCGCCACGCTGCCGCTGTACCTGTGGTTGCGCCAGCTCGGGCTGCTGGAGAACCCGCTGGGCGTCGCGATCCCGGAGGCGGCGTTCTCGCTGCCGGTGACCATCGTGATCCTGCGGCCGTTCATGCACGCCGTGCCCGGGGAGCTCGAAGACGCGGCCGTGCTCGACGGCGCGAGCCGGCTCGGGTTCTTCTGGCGGATCATGCTGCCGCTCTCGGCGCCCGCGCTCACCACGGTGGCGGTGCTCGCGTTCGTCACGAGCTGGAACGCGTACCTGCTGCCGTTGCTGGTGTTCAACGACAGCGCGCACTTCACGCTGCCGCTGGGCGTGGCGACGTTCCAGTCGCAGTATTCGCAGGACACGGCGCGGGTGCTGGCGTTCACCGCGCTGTCGATGGTGCCGGCGCTGGGGTTCTTCGTGGTGGCGCAGCGCCGGATCGTCGGTGGGCTGACCGGGTCGGTCAAGGGCTGATCACTTGCCCCGCCGCGTGGTCTGCGGTGGAGTGGGGGTTCGGGCACCGGGCACGGGAGGTTCGTGTGGAGCAACGGCAGGGCGAGCGGCGCAGCGCGGCTTGGTTCGGCGCGTCGGGCCGCGCCGGGATGATCCACCGGTCGTGGATGCGGTCGCAGGGCTTCGGCTCGGACGTGTTCGACGGCCGGCCCGTGATCGGGATCGCGACGAGCGCGTCGGAGCTGGCGCCGTGCAACGTGCACCTCACGCGCGTGGCCGAGGCGGTGAAGCGCGGTGTGTGGCAGGCCGGTGGGTTCCCGTTGGTGTTCCCGACGATGGCCACCGGCGAGACGCTCATGCGCCCCACCGCCATGCTCTATCGCAACCTGATGGCGATGGAGGTCGAGGAGCTCATCCGCGCCAACCCGCTCGACGGTGTCGTGCTGCTGTCCGGTTGTGACAAGACCACCCCGGCGATGCTCATGGGCGCGGCGAGCGTGGACCTGCCCGCGGTGATGGTGACCGGCGGGCCAATGCTTAACGGCAAGTTCCGCGGTGAGGACGTGGGGTCCGGCACGCACGTGTGGAAGTTCGAGGAGGAGCTCAAGGCCGGGCGGATGAGCCAGGAGGAGTGCTTCTTCGCCGAGGGCTGCATGGCACGGTCCAACGGCCACTGCATGACCATGGGCACCGCGTCCACCATGGCGTGCCTCGCCGAGGCGCTCGGCATGCAGCTCCCCGGCTCGGCGACGTGGCCGGCCGTCGACGCGCGCCGCTTCGAGACGGCGCAGGCCGCCGGGCAGCGGATCGTGGCGATGGTGGACGAGGAACTGCGGCCGTCGTCGATCCTGACCCGCGAGGCGTTCGAGAACGCGATCAGGGTGAACGCGGCCATCGGCGGCTCCACCAACGCGATCATCCACCTGCTGGCGCTCGCCGGCCGCGTCGGCGTCCCCCTGGAGATGGCGGACTTCGACGCGCTGGGCCGCGAAGTGCCGACGCTCGTGAACCTCATGCCGTCGGGCAAGTTCCTGATGGAGGACTTCTGTTACGCCGGCGGCCTGCCCGTCGTCGTGCGGCGCTTGGCCGAAGCCGGGCTGCTGCACCCCGGCACGGTCACGGTGACCGGGAAGTCCTTGGCCGACAACGTGTCCGACGCCGAATGCTGGAACGACGAGGTGATCACCCCGATGGCCGAGCCGTTCCAGCCCACGAGTTCGGGCACGGCCGTGCTCACCGGGAACCTCGCTCCCGACGGCGCGGTGATCAAGCAGTCTGCCGCCTCGCCGGAGCTGCTCACGCACACCGGCCCGGCTCTGGTGTTCGACACCGCCGAGGACTACCACCGCGTCGCCGACGACCCGGATCTCGACGTCACGGCCGACACCGTCCTGGTGATCCGCGGCGCCGGCCCGAAGGGCTACCCGGGCATGCCGGAGGTCGCCAACGTGCCCCTGCCGGCCAAGCTGCTCAAGGACGGGGTCACCGACCTCGTGCGCATCTGCGACGGCCGCATGTCCGGCACCGGCTACGGCACAGTCGTGCTGCACGTCAGCCCCGAGTCCGCCGCGGGTGGCCCACTCGCCCTGGTGCGCACGGGCGACCGGATCACGCTGGACACCCCTGCGCGTTCACTGACCCTGCACGTGTCCGACGAGGAGCTGGCGGCCCGGAGAGCGGAGTGGTCGGCGCCGGAATCGCCCTATGTCAGCGGGTACACGTGGCTGTACACGCACCACGTGACCCAGGCGCACCGAGGTGCGGACTTCGACTTCCTGCACGGCTCCCGCGGCCCTGGTGTGCCGCGCGATTCGCACTGAGATCGACGCCCGCGAGTTCGACGCTCAGCTCAGACGTGAGAAAGTTTGTCCGGGTTGACCACCCGCCGATACGCGGTGATCAGGCCGTCGGTGATCTGCACGGTGTCGACGGAGTACACGCGGCCCTGCCAGTGGCACACGAGGGCGAGCTCGCCGCCCACTTCGATGACCCCGATGTGGTCCGGGCGCCACATCCGGCCCACCCGCACCATCACGTCGGCCATGCGCTCGGCACCGCGGATGATCTTGCGTGCCGCCGTGACCTTGCCACCGCCGTCGGTGATGTAGACCGCGTCCGGGTGCACGCGCCGCCTAGAATCCGGTGACCTGGCCGGCCTGGCCCGGCTCCTCGGTGACGCGGATGATCGTTTTGCCGGGCCTGCGCTTCGAGCCGAACGCCTGAACACGTTCGTCGAGACGGACCGGCTGGAGGACGCCGGCGAGGTCGACGTGGTGTTCAACGTGTTCGGCGGGGACATCCTCGATCGCTCCACCGCTCTGGTGCGCGCCGGCGGCACGCTCAGGACGTCGTTCTCCGCCGTGCGCGGACAAGGTATGTCCTCAACGGACAGTCCGGCGACACCGGCGTCACGTTCGCGGACGGTGATGGCTTGCATGGAGGTCCTCATCTGCTAGCCCGGTTGTCGTCAGGGAGACGAGGCAGCCCCGGCGCGTGTGACAGCCCGAGTGGTCCGAGTTGATCACCCGATCGTGGGCACGCGCTGCACCCGCCACACGCTCTAGTCGGTTTCGGCTGTCGTGCGGGTGAACCACGCGGCCAGCGCCGAGCGGGGGCGCACGCCCAGTTTGGCGCGGATGCGTTCCAGGTGGGTGGCGACCGTGCGGGGCGCGATGCCGAGGCGGCGCGCGATCTGCTGGTTGGTCAGGCCGTCGGTCACCAGCGCGGCGACGGTGTGCTCCTGGGGGGTCAGCCCGCCGTGGCCCGTGGCGTGGAAGTGCGCGCTCGCGTCGAGGGCGTGCGCGACGGCGGCGACGAGGGAGACGCGGGCGCCCGCGCGGGTGGCCGCCCGGGCGCGGCGCGGGTCCAGACCAGCGGTCGCGGTGTCCAGGGCGTCGCGGACCCGCCGGCGCCACGCGGGTTCCGCCACGGCGCCCAGGCTCCGGCGGACGGCGTCGGCGCAGGCGAAGAGGCTCAGGGCGCGCTCGTGTTCGCCGCGGGTGGTCAGGACCACGGCGACGCCTTCGGTGAAGTAAGGCACTTTGAGGCCGTCCGTGGGGTTCGTGACGAGCAGGGCCTCCACGAACCGCGCCTCGGCCGTGGCGTGGTCGCCGGCGGCGAGGGCGACGGCGCCGGCGGTGTGCAGCACGCTCGCGAGCCGGCCGGGTGTCGCGTGGGTGCGGGCCAGCGGCAGGCCTTCGGCGAGCACTTCGCGGGCCCCGTCGAGGTCGCCCGATTCCAGGGCGCCCCACGCGAGGTCGTTGAGCAGCAACGAGATCACGGCCGGATCGGCGAGGCCACGCGCGATCGCCAAGGCCTCGTGGTAGCGCGCGGCGGCGTCCGCTCCCGACGCGCGCAGCCCGGCGGCGAGCAGGTCGAGGACCGAGGCGACCCGAGCAGGGCGGTCCAGTGTGGACTCCAGCGCCAATGCCGCTTCCCCGAAGCGCAGCTGCTCGGCGTACCGGCCCGCGCGGTGTGCCGCCTTGCACAGCCCGGCCAGCAGCGACGCGGTGAGGTCCGGCCGATCGGCGACGTGCGGCAGAGCTTCGCGCAGCAACCGTTCGCTGTCGGCGAGGTTGCGGCCCAGCGCGAGCCACGACCGCGCGAGCCCGCACGCCAGCACCGCGAGCCGGGCGTCGCCGCGGCCGGTGAGCCGGCGGATCACCGCGAGCACGGGCTCGGCGCGCGCGACTAGCCGCCGGCAGAGACCGTCGGGCAGGAGGAACGCCGGCAGGTGCGGCTCGACCTGCGCCACGAGGTGGGCCGTCAGCAGTTCGAACGCGGCGTCGGTGCCACCCTCGGCTTCGAGTGCCTCGCGGCCGAACGCGCGCGCGGCCGCCCACAGCCGCAGCCCGGTCGTGCCGTCGGCGGCGGGCTCGGGGACCAGCAGAGACACCGCGACCAGCCGCTCCAGCACCTCGGGCCCGGCGCCGAGAGCGGCCGCCAGCTCCGGGTCGAACGGACCGGGCAGCACCGAAAGCCGGTGCCACGCCTCGCGTTCGGCGGGCGAAAGTCGCCGGTGGTCGCTCTCCAGATCCGCGCGCACCTTGCCCGGGGCCAAGTCGAGGGCGGTCGCCAGACCTTCGGCTGCCCCGGTCACGCCCAGAAGCCGCACGCGCGGCGCGGCCAGCTCCAGCGTCGCCGGCACCCCTTCGAGCACGCGGCACAACTCCGTCACGTCGGCCGGCGCGACGGTGAGGAACGGGTCCAGCAGGTGGATCCGCTCCACGAGCAGCTGGGCCGCGTCGGCGGGGGAGAGGCCGCGCAGCGGCAGCACCTGCTCACCCTCGACCCCGAGCGCGACGCGGCTCGTGGCCACCACCCGCAGGCCCGGGCGCTCACGCAGCAGCTGCGTGACGAGTGCCGCGCACGCGCCGAGCCTGTCTTCGCAGCCGTCCAGCACGAGCAGGTCCCCGAGCTCGGCCGGAAGCTCCACAGTGGACGGATCGACGCGCACCGCGCCCGTCAGCTCGGCCGCGAGCCGCGTCTTGCCGACGCCGGCCGGGCCGGTGATCGTCACGAGCCGGTGGCTCGCGAGCAGCCGGCGCAGCGTCGCAGTCTCAGCTCGCCGCCCGGTGCACCCGGCCCCCGGCCGACGCGCCCGCACCCGTCGGCGGTACGCGCGCTGGCGGCAAGCGCC
Organism: Amycolatopsis sp. NPDC051372; assembly: GCF_040682095.1. NCBI lineage: Bacteria > Bacillati > Actinomycetota > Actinomycetes > Pseudonocardiales > Pseudonocardiaceae > Amycolatopsis > Amycolatopsis sp. NPDC051372. The sequence continues at coordinate 89,186 of NZ_JBFBAF010000011.1, read as the reverse complement.
GGAGCAGAACCGCGGCCGTCGTCCGCCCTGGCGCCCGGCCGCTGCCGGCAACGGTGCACCACAAGTGAGGCAGAGCGTCGGCATGGCGGAAGCCTAGATGTAACGCAGCCAGTGGCCAATTGATGCGCCTGTTGCTGGGGTTTCGTAACGGCAGGCCGTGCTGCCGACTGGGCTCCACCTGTTCGACTCCCTAAGTTGAATTCACATATCTGCTAGTTATTCAGATACTTGAATGGAGTTGCAGTGCTGCCTCCTTCACGGTCCCGTTTCCGGCTGGGTCGGATCTCCCTCGTCTTCGCCACCGTCGCCGGCCTGCTCACCGCCACCGCGGGCGCGGCCGGAGCCGTCCCGGCTCAGCAGCCACCGAAGTCGGTGTGCGACCTGCCGATCGTCTCGCTCGCATGCCGGCCCGACACCGTCGTGCTCGACGGGGCGCGGCTGACGAAGAACCGCGTCGGGTTGCTGCTCGGCGACAGAACCCTGCGCACGTCGCTGACCGACCTCCTCAAGCAGGCCGACACGGCGCTCACCAAGGGCCCGTGGACGGTCGTCGACAAGCAGCGCGTGCCGCCGAGCGGCGACAAGCACGACTACCTGAGCCTCGCGCCGTACTGGTGGCCCAGCCAGCCCGCGACGGCCGACAACCCGCAGGGCTGCCCCTACGTCCAGCGCGACGGCGTGCTCAACCCCGAGACCACCGCCGTACCCGACAAGGCCGAGCGGCTCACCGCGTTCAGCTCGATCTACCAGCTCTCGCTCGCCTGGTTCTACACGCGCAAGCCCGAGTACGCGCAGCGCGCGGCCCTCGACCTGCGCACCTGGTTCCTCGACGCGGCCACGAAGATGAACCCGAACCTGAACTTCGCGCAGGGCATCCCCTGCAAGAACGACGGCCGCGGCATCGGCATCATCGAGTTCGCCTACACCTTCACCCAGGTCCTCGACGCGGCGCGGATCCTCGACGCGGGCGCGCCCGGCTGGTCGAAGACCGACGCCACGGCGATGAAGGGCTGGTCGGCCGACTTCCTCACCTGGCTGCGCACGAGCAAGAACGGCACGGACGAAGCCGCCGAGACCAACAACCACGGCTCGTTCTACGACATGCTCTCCGCCGGCATCGCGCTCTACACCGGCGACAAGGCGCTCACGAAGCAAATCGTGGTCGACGCCGAGAAAACCCGCCTCGACCACCAGATCGCGGCCGACGGCAGCCAGCCCGAGGAGTCGACGCGCACGCGCAGCTTCCACTACCACACGTTCAACCTCGTCGCGCTGACCCGCCTCGCGCAGATCGGCCGCCACGTCGGCGTGGACCTGTGGGCCTACCGGACGCCGGAGGGTGGCAGCCTGTTCAAGGCCGTCGACCACCTGCTGCCCGCCGCGACCGGTGGGGCGTCGCAGTGGCCGCTGCCCGACCTGAACTTCCTGCAGTACGCGGCGCTCGACAGCGTCCACGCCGCCGCCGACGCGGGTGACGCCCAGGCGAGGGCCGCGCTCCCGCACATCCCCGCCCCGCCGGGAGGTGATCTCTACCCGGTCCGCCCGGCCGCCGAGCAACTCGACGACATCTCGGTCACCGGCTGAGCCCGGCGCCGCGGCGGGGGTGGGTCCCCGCCGCGGCAGGATCGGTCTTGTTATCAGACTCAGCACGTGGGACTGTTGGTTGGAAATTCCTACCGATGGAGGACTCCTCGTGACCGAGCTGCCGCGCAAACTCGCCGCCCACCCGTCGGTGCGGGCCGTGCTGGAGCGCGGCACGCGGCCGAAGCCCGGGCCGATCGACGCCGCGTGGCTGCGCGAGCTGGCGCTGGCCGCGGGTGCCGACGACGTCGCGGCCGTGTCGCTGGAGCACCCCGACCTGACGGGGGAGCGGCCGCACGTCCTCGCCGCACTGCCTGGCACGCGCAGCCTCATCTCGCTCGTCGTGCGGATGAACCGCGACAACGTGCGCACGCCGGCACGCAGTGTCGCGAACCGGGAGTTCCACCGCAGCGGCGAGATCATCAACGAGGCGGCTCGCACGATCACCCGCGAGCTGCAGGACGCCGGCTACCGGGCGCTCAACCCGTCGGCGACCTTCCCGATGGAGATGGACCGCTTCCCCGGCCGGATCTGGGTGGTGGCGCACAAGACCGTCGCGGTCGCGGCCGGCCTCGGCGTGATGGGCCTGCACCGCAACGTGATCCACCCGAAGTTCGGCAACTTCGTGCTGCTGGCCACGCTGCTCGTCGACGCCGAGGTGACCGGCTACGGCGAGCCGCTGGACTACAACCCCTGCGTGGAGTGCAAGCTGTGCGTGGCCGCGTGCCCCGTCGGCGCCATCGCCAAGACGGGCGAGTTCGACTGGGCCGCCTGCTCCACGCACAACTACCGCGAGTTCATGGGCGGGTTCACCGACTGGGTGGAAACCGTGGCCGACAGCGCCGACGGCGCGGAGTTCCGCGAGCGCGTCACCGATTCCGAGAACGCGTCAATGTGGCAAAGCCTTTCCTTCAAGGCCAATTACAAGGCGGCCTACTGCATGGCGGTGTGCCCGGCGGGCGAGGACGTGCTCGGCCCATACCTCGAAGATCGTCGCGAGTTCATGCGCACGGTGCTGCGACCGTTGCAGGACAAAGAAGAAACGATCTACGTGACCCCGGCATCGGCTGCGAAGTCCCATGTGGAACGCCGGTTCCCGAACAAGACGGTGAAGGTCGTCCCCGGCCGCACGCCGTGAGTTCACCCGGACGGGCAGGCGGTTCTCACGCCCGCGAGCCCGAACGCGTGGAACGCTTTTCGGCGGAACCGGCCGGAAAGTGAAGGGGAGCGCTCGTGATCAAGACCAGCCGAGGCGGCGGCGGGGTGCGGAAGGTGACGTTCGTCCTCCCGCACGACACCCCGCCGGGGCCCGTCAGCGTGGTCGGCGACTTCAACGACTGGCAGCCCGGGTGCCACGAGCTGCGCAAGCGGTCCAACGGCACGCGCTCGGCCGCCGTCGAGGTGCGGCCCGGTGTGAAGCTGCGCTTCCGCTACCTCGCGACGGGCGGGCAGTGGCTCGACGACCCCGACGTGACCATCCGCGACGGGTACGACTGCGTGTTCGTCGCCGAATAGAGGAACGTGTGCTCCACAAAACCGTTGTTGTGGAGCGCGTGTTCCTTTACGCTCGGGTTCGTGCCCAGGCCGCGGATCCACGACCCCGAACGGCTGCTCGACGTCGCCGAGCGGCTCGTCGCCGACCGCGGGCCGGAAGAAGTCACCGCGCGCGGACTTGCGCTGGCCGCGGGCGTGCCCAACAGCGTGATCTACCACAGCTTCGGCTCGCTGCCCGCGCTCGTCGGCCGCGCGTGGCTGCGGGCCGCGACCCACTTCGTCGACGTGCAGGAGGGCCTGGTCGACGCCGCGCTGGCCGAGGCGGGCCCGGTCGCGGCCGTGGTCGCCGCGGCCGACGCGCCGGCCGTGGTGGCGGCGCAACGCCCCGACGCCGCGCGCCTGATGATCACCGTCTCACCCGACCGCGTGCTCGGCCCGCAGCTGCCCGACGAGGTCGTCGAGGCGCTGCACGCGCTGGACAAACGCCTGGTGTGCCTGCTCGTGCGCCTCGCGCGCGAGCTGTGGCAGCGCGGCGACGGCGTGGCCGTCGAGGTGATCACCACGTGTGTCGTCGACCTGCCGAGTGCGATCTACCGCCGTGAGCTGGCCGAAGGCCGCGTCGGCGAAGACAGCCGCCGCCGGCTCGCCGCCGCCGTCCGCGCGGTGCTCGCTCTGCCGCCGCCGAAGCGGCGTTCGTCCCGTACCGCAACCACCGGCTGAAAAGACTCTCGCATGCCCGCACTGACCAGCCACGATGCCGTCCACGTCCTGGACTTCGGCGCCGACGAGAACCGGTTTTCACCCGCGTGGCTGGAGGAGGTGAACACCCACCTCGACACCGTCACGGCCGGCTCCGCGCCCGCGGCGCTCGTGACCACGGGCAGCGGCAAGTTCTACTCCAACGGCCTCGACCTCGACTGGCTGACCAACCACGGTGACGAAGCCGGCAAATACGTCACCGACGTCCACGAGCTGCTCGCCCGCGTGCTCGCGCTGCCGGTGCCGACCGTCGCGGCGGTGAACGGGCACGCGTTCGGGGCCGGCGCGATGCTGGCGATGGCCCACGACTTCCGCGTGATGCGCACCGATCGCGGGTTCTTCTGCTTCCCCGAGGCCGACATCAACATCCCGTTCACGCCCGGCATGGCCGCGCTCATCCAGGCCAAGCTCACGCCGGCCACGGCGGTCGCGTCGATGACCACCGGGCGCCGCTTCGGCGGCCCGCAGGCCAGGGAGCTGGGCCTGGTCGACGCGACGGCCGACGAGGCCGCGCTGGTCAGCACGGCGACCGAGGTCGTCGCGCCGCTGGCAGGCAAGGACCGCGGCACGCTCGGGGCGATCAAGTCCACCATGTTCGCGCCCGCGTTGACCGCCCTGCGCACGCCGGCGGATCTGGTCCGGTAAGCTGAGCGCGCGGCGGTGGGGCTCGCCGCTCCGGGCCTTCCGGACAACCGCAGCGCTCGCTGCCAACAGTCCCTACTCGAACCGAGGGCGCTAGCATGCCCGCGTGGAGTAGGAGACGTTTGTGCCCGAATCAACTGGGTCTTCGCAGCGGACGCCGCTGTGGCGCCGCACGGCCGTGCGGGAGAACGCGCCGGTCCTCGCCGTGGTCGCCCTCGGCGGCGGCCTCGGCGCGCTCGCCCGGTACGGCCTCGCGGTCCTGCTCCCCACCGCACCCGGGCACTTCCCGCTGGCGACGTTCCTGATCAACTTCACCGGCTGCTTCCTCATCGGGGTGCTCATGGTCGCGGTCACCGAGGCGTGGACCGTGAACCGGCTGGTGCGGCCGTTTCTCGGGGTCGGGATCCTGGGCGGCTACACCACGTTCTCGACCTACGCCGTCGAGATCCACGGGCTGCTGCGGCCGGGCACGGTCGGGCTCGCGTTCGGCTACCTCGCGGGCACGCTCGTGGCGGCGCTGCTCGCGGTCGTGGCCGGCATGGCGCTCGCGCGAAGACTGTTCGTCCGTCCGGAAAGGACGGTCGAGGCGTGACGGCGCTGCTCGTGTTCCTGGGCGCGGTGGTCGGGGCACCGCTGCGGTACGTCACCGATCGCTTCGTGCAGGCGCGCCACCACAGCGCGTTTCCGTGGGGCACGTTCACGGTCAACCTGGTGGGATCCTTGGTGCTCGGCTCGCTCGCCGGCGCCGGGTCGGCGTTGCCCGGTACCGTCTCGATTCTAGTGGGCACGGGGTTCTGCGGGGCGCTGACGACGTACAGCACTTTCGGCTACGAGACCGTGCGCCTGCTGGAGCGGCGGGCGTACGGCGCGGCGGTGGCCAATGTGGTGCTGAGCGTGGCCGCCGGACTGGGGGCGGCCACGCTCGGGTACGCGGTGGTCCACGCGCTCGTCTGAGTTATGTGGCGAGGTTGGCGTACACCACGATGTTGTCCTCGTAGCTGTGCTCGGCGTGATCGAACACGCCGCCGCAGGTGATCAGGCGCAGCTCGGGTTTGGTGCTGTTGCCGTAGACCGCGTCCTGGGGAAACTGGTCCTTGGGGACCTGAGTGAGGTGGTCGACGGTGAACTTCAGCTTCTTGCCGTCGCTGCGGTCGACGTCCACCTCGTCGCCGGGGACGAGATCCTTGAGCTTGTAGAAGATGCCGGGCTTTTTGTCGCCGTCCACGTGGCCGAGGACGATCGCCGGACCGACCTCGCCGGGGACGGGGGAGAGGCGGTACCACGCGGCCTGCATCGGCGTTTTCACCGAGGGCACGGAGATCTTGCCCTCGAGGTTCACCGCGACGGAGACCAGGCTGGACTGCGCCCCGATCTTCGGGATGCTGACGGAGGTCGGGCGCAGGCCCTTGAACGGTTGGGTGACGGGGACACTGCTCGGGACCGGCGTCACCGCGGCAGCCGGCGCCGGAGTGGGAGCAGAACTGCAGCCGGCCAGCACCGCGGTGACGGCCAGCACGGTGGCTGCCGTCGCCACGAGTTCGATTCGCTTCATCGGCTCAGAACCAGAACCGCGCGGTTCCGCCGAAGCCGGTCTCGACGCCGCCCTGGGGCGCGTAGCGGACCTGGACCGCCGGGCGGGTGACGACGGGGCCGGATGTGATCTTCGTGGTGTCCGAAGTGGACGCCGAGGTCGTCGGGGAGGTGGTGCTGCTGGTCGGGGTGTCGCTGGTGGCCGGGGTTTCGCTGGTGTCCGAGGTGGGCGGTGCGACCTGCTCGAAGGTCACGTCGCCGTGGCCTTCCTGGCCGTCGCAGGTCCAGCTGAACGGCGCGGTGGTGCCGGTGAATCCGTCGACCACGCGCACGTCGTAGTTCCAGTAGCGGCCGTCGGCGCCGTCCTGGTCCGGGCCGGCGGTCACGGTGAGGCCGGCGGTCGCGACGTTCCCGGGCGCGCCGGACGCGCAGGCGATGACCAGCACGCCTTCACCGCCGAGGCCAACGAAGCCGTGGCCGGCGTTGTCGGTGTACGGGTCGGTGGGGGCGGTGGTTTCGGTGGTCTCGTCGGCGTTCTGGTCGTCTCCGGAGTCTTTGGCGTCTTCAGCGGTGCGGGGCTTGGCGGCGGCCGGGGCGCGGCGGCCTTCGGTGGTCTGCACCTCGGGGTCGGCCGGCGTTTCGATGTCGCCGGTCGTGCTCGGCGGAGTGGCGGACGTCGGGGTGCTCGAGTCGCTGGTGGGGCTCTCGGAGGTGCTGGAGTCCGATGTGGTCGGTGCCGGCGAGTCCGTCGACTCGGACGTCGTCGTGGTCTCGACCGCCGCGGTGGGTTCGTCCTGCGCGAAGGCGGCCGGCGCGGACGCGAGCGTGAGGGCGGCGCCGGCGAGCACGGCACCTGCGAGACGGCCCAACGGTTTCTTCACGGTGACTCCCTGCTGCGACAGTGCCCGACGTTGGGCAATGGCGGGATTCTGCCGCAGAAAAGCGTCGAAGGGAAATGATTCCCGGGTGGGGAAAACCACGCTCGAATTCTGTAACGTTCCGCGTTTCCGGGCCGATGGAATTGATCCGGTCTGGTCTAAGGAAACGACCTGATAACGAAGGCGGTGGGCGTGATAACGAAACCGATCGTAACACGCCCACCATTCCCGTGGGCTATCCGGGACTTCTTTTCGATCTTCAGGCGCGGCCGCGGACGAGGTCGATCAGCCGGCCGAGCACGTGCTCGCCCGCCGCGCGCAGGCCGTTGTGCTCGTACTCGTTCGTGACCCACGGGCGCATCGTCGGGATCAGCCCGGCGGTCTCCTCGGAGAACCGGCGTTCCACATACGCGTCCTCGGCGTAGATCGCGGCGGCGCACGGCACTTCGCAGCTTCGCAGCGCGTCGGCGTCGTAGAGGCGCGGCCACTCGCGCTCGGCGAGCAGCTCGGCGGCTTCGCGCAGCGGCGCGAGGCCGGGCAGGTCGGTGAACACCGAGGGGAAGACGTGCTCGCCGGTGAAGAGCGTGACGTCGTCGTCGTACTCCGCCGGGCGCGTGCGCTCGGCCGACCAGCGGGTGGCGTGGCCGTCGGCGTAACAGGCCTCGTGGATCACCGCGTAGAGCGGGTTGCGCGCCGAGAACGGCAGCGTCGCCGCGACGTCGTGCGCGAAGGCCGGGGAGTCGGGGTCGCGCTCCAGCAGGTAGTGCAGCGTCTCGGCGCCCTCGCTCGACCCGAGGACGTTGCCGAGCTGGCGGAACAACCGGGACGTGATCGGCGTGCCGTCGGGCAGCGCGAGCTCACCGGCGTGCAGGCGTGTGTGCAGCTTCCGCACGCGCTCGCGGTCTCCGGGGTAGCGCCGGTAGTAGCGGCGGTTGCGCTCCAGCAGCGTCGCGTACGTCGCCTGGTACACCTCGTCGGGGTGCCGTTCGACCGGAGGCAGGCCCCCGGTGAAGAACGCTTCCCGCAGGCCCTCCGGCGCTTGCGAGAGGTAGGCGAGCGAGGTGAACCCGCCGAACGACTGGCCCAGCACGCTCCACCGGTCCACGCCCAGCCGCCGCCGGATCAGCTCCGCGTCCCGCACGATCGAGTCGGCGCGGAAATGCGCGAGGTACTCCGCCTGCTCGGCGGGCGTGCGCCCGGGCAACATGCCGACGGGGGTGGAGTTGCCGGTGCCCCGCTGGTCCAGCAGCAGCACCCGGTAGTCCCGCAGCGCCCGCCCCAGCCACCCCGCGGCCCGACCCGCGGGCCGCGGCGCCTCGTGCCCGGGCCCACCCTGCAGGAACACGAGGAACGGCCGCTCCTCCCCGCCACCCGGCTCCGCGACCTCCCGCGCGAACACGGTGATCCGGTCGCCCTCGGGCCTGCCGTGATCCAACGGGACGTCGAACTCGTGCTCGGTGAGAACCAGACCGGGGACGCGCACGGAGGTAGGCATGGGTCGATCAAATCACGCCGGGGCCGGGTGGGTGGGGTGGTTTTCGGTGGGCTCTTCCGTCCGGGTCTCGGCGGGTGCGAGTGGGGCGCGAGTGGTCTGGTCGTGGGGTAGGTGGTGTGTGAGTGGGGGTTTCGTGCGGGGTAGGTGCCGCATGTGGTCTGCTCGCGTTGTTGCTGCGGTTCGAGTGGTCAGGTCGTGGGGACGGTGTGGTGTGAGTGGGCGGCTCGCGTGGGGTGGGTGCCGCGAGTGGTCCACTCGCTCTGCTGCGCGAGTGGTCAGGTCGCAGGGTCGGTGGTGTCTGAGTGGGCGGCTCGCGCGGGATAGGCGCCGCGAGTGGTCCGCTCGCGCTGTTGCTGCGGTGCGAGGGGTCCGGTCTTCGGGTCGGTGGTGTGTGAGTGGGCGGGCTCGCGTGGGGTAGGCGCCGCGAGTGGTCCGTTCGCGTCGGCAGTCGAGGTGTGCGGAGGTGCCACGGGGCGCCGCTCGGCGTGCGGGCAGGACGAAGGCGGTTCCTGCGTTGTGTTGTCTCGTCGGGTGCCGCGAGTGAACCGTTCGCACTGCTGCTGTGGCGCGAACGGTCCCGTCGTGGGGTCGGCGGTGTGCGAGTAGGCGTTCGCGCGGGCCAGACGCCGCGAGCGGTCCGGTCGAGCCGGGCCGGCGACGTGCGGGTCTGTGCGGCCGGCGCCGGCGAGAGAGTATCGGCGGGAGGTGTCGATCCAGGTGGTGCGGGGTGGTCAAACGGGAAGTGTCCCGTCTGAAGGGCCCCGGGTGCGGCTACGGTGATCTTGTCCGGACTGCGAGGGGAAACCACCTTTGGGCAAGCACCTGTTCTTCGTCGCCGCGCCGGCGGCGGGGCATGTCAACCCGGCATTGCCGCTCGTGGCGGAGCTGGTGGAGCGCGGGCCGGCGCTGCTGGGCGAGCTGCCGCCGAACGTCGAGGCGCTGCCGACGGTGGCGCAGCAGGCGGTGCTGGGCCACGCGGCCGCGTTCGTCTCCCACGCCGGCATGAACTCGATCATGGAGGCGCTGTCGCTGGCCGTGCCGCTGGTGACGCTGCCCCAGGTGCCCGAGCAGGCACTCAACGCTCGCCGCGTCCAGGAGCTGGGACTGGGCGAGGTGCTCGACTCCGAAGCCCTCACCCCGGAGCTGGTCCGCGAGACGGTCGACCGCGTCGCCGGCGACCCCGTCGTGCACGACCGGCCGGCCTGGATGGCCAAGGAGATCACTGCGGCCGGCGGCGCGAAAGCCGCGGCCGACGCGGTGCTGGACCTGCTGGGCTGACCGTCCACAAAGGACGCAAGGGACGTTACTGCTTGCCCATCGACCGGCGGATCTCGGCGAGCTTGTCCTTCGCGGCCTTGTCTCGGTCGGCGATCTTCTTGTCGAGCGACTCGATCGTCTCCGGCCCGCCGATGCCCGCGAGCTCCTGAGCGCCCACCGACGTGTTGTAGCGGTTCTCGATGCGGTCGCGGACGAAGTCGAACGACGGCACGCCGCCCTCGCTGTAGTCGGGCTCGGGCAGGTCCGCCGCCGGAACGCCGGGGGTCGCCGGGCTCTCGACGATCTCGGCGTCCAACGGCTCCTGGTCGCCGGGCTGGTTCGTGGTCATGTGGCACTCCTGTCGTCGCGGTCCCCACCCCCGACCCTAGCCGTTTCCGCAACCTGTCGCCTTTGCCCGGTACTGCCGCGGCAGGGGCGTTCAGGACTTTCGGCTGTCCCGGTCACCGACAGGCGTCTTGACACCGGTGAGCCCGGCTCGGAAATGTCGGTGCCGCACGGATTCCTCGGCCCGCACACGCCGCCACGTGTCGTGTCGTGTCGAAAGGACGGTCTCCCCGTTGCCAGCACAGTCCGAACACCCCGACCCCACACTCGCGAGAAGAAGCTTCCTGGCGCTGGGCTCCGGCGCCGCCCTCGCGGCGACGTCCGCGCTCACCCTGACGAGCCCCGCCGCGGCTGCACCCGCGACGGAAACCCCAAAAGCGATGGAAACCCCGAACCAAGCCCCTCCTCCGGCCACCCACGCCGCCGGCCAGCCCGACTTCGGCCCCAACGTCCACGTCTTCGACTCGAGCACCGCGAACATCCAGGCCACCCTCGACGCCATCTACGCCCAGCAGCGTGGCAGCCAGTTCGGCGAGGGCCGCTACGCCTTGCTGTTCAAACCCGGCGCCTACTCCGTCGACGTCAAGCTCGGCTACTACACCCAGGTCGCCGGCCTCGGCCTGCAGCCCAGCGGCGCCAGCATCACGGGCTCGCTCGGCGTGGAGGGCGACGCGCACGGCAACGGCACGCTCGTGAACTTCTGGCGCGGCGCCGAGAACCTCAACGCCGTCCCGAAGAGCGGCGTCGACACCTGGGCCGTCTCGCAGGCCACCTACTACCGTCGCATCTACCTGCTCGGGGACCTCAAGCTGTCCGACGGCGGCTACTCCAGCGGCGGGTTCATCGCCGACTGCCAGCTCACCGGCCAGGTCAACTCCGGCACCCAGCAGCAGTGGCTCACGCGCAACTCGGTCGTCGGCTCGTGGGTGGGCTCGAACTGGAACTTCGTGTTCGTCGGCTCGCCGGGCGCGCCGGCGACCTCGTTCCCGACGCCGCCGTACACCTCCATCGAGCGCACGCCGGTGATCTGCGAGAAGCCGTTCCTCTACGTGGACGGCGCCGGCGCCTACCAGGTGTTCGTGCCCGCCGTCCGCACCAACGCGGAGGCCACCAGCTGGGAGGCGCGCAAGCCGGAGGGCACCTCGCTGTCCATCGACGCGTTCCACATCGCCAAGCCGACGGAGTCCGCCGCCGACCTCAACGCCGCCCTCGCGCAGGGCAAGCACTTGCTGCTCACCCCGGGCATCTACCACGTCGACCAGCCGCTCACCGTCACGCGGGCCAACACCGTCGTGTTCGGTCTCGGCTACGCCACGCTGATCCCGGACAACGGCGTCACCGCGCTGGACGTCGCCGACGTGGACGGCGTGCGCGTCGCCGGCCTGCTCGTGGACGCGGGACCGGTCGCGTCCGACCCGCTGATCCGCTTCGGGCCCGACGGGTCGCGCCGCGGCCACGCGCGCAACCCGAGCTCGATGCACGACGTGTTCGTGCGCGTCGGCGGTGCCGGCGTGGGCAAGGCCAAGCGGTGCGTGGTCGTCAACAGCGACGACGTGCTCATCGACAACATGTGGCTGTGGCGGGCCGACCACGGCGCGGGCGTCGGCTGGGACGCCAACACCTCCGACGTCGGCCTGGTCGTGAACGGCTCGGGTGTGATCGCCTACGGCTTGTTCGTCGAGCACCACCAGAAGGCCCAGGTGCAGTGGAACGGCGAGGGTGGCCGCACCTACTTCTTCCAGAACGAAATGCCCTACGACCCACCGAACCAGGCCGCGTGGATGGACGGGACCCACCGCGGCTTCCCCGCCTACGCGGTGGGCGACAACGTCCGCACGCACGAAGCGTGGGGCCTGGGCAGCTACTGCATCTTCTCGCGTGACCGCACGATCGTCTCCGACCGCGCCATCGCCGCGCCGCACCGGCCGGGCGTGCGGTTCCACAGCATGATCACGTTCTCGCTCGGCGGCGGCCAGGGCACGATCGCCCACGTCGTCAACGACACCGGTGGCCCGTCGGACGCCGTCACCGGGCTGGCGATGCTGAAGTCGTACCCGTAACAGCGAACCCGGACGAAGAAACCCGCGCCGCGACTGTCCATTCACGACGGTCGCGGCGCGGGACCCCTCAGCCTTCGAACCCGCGCTCCTTCAGGATCGCGTCGATCCGGGCCTCGTGGTCGGCGTCCCACTCGTCGAGCGTTTGCGTCTCCTCCTTGGCCAGGCGTGCCTGTGCGGCCAGGAGGATCCGCTCCGCGTCGGCGGCCGGCGTGACCACGACGCCCTCCTCGTCGGCGGTCACGATGTCACCCGCGTGCACGGTGACCCCGCCGCAGCTCACGGGCTCACCCAGCGGCGCGACGGCCGCCTTCGTCCCGGGGATCGGGATCAGGCCGCGCGCGAACACGGGGAACCCCAGCTCGCGCACCTCGGCGAGGTCGCGGATCACGCCGTCGAGGACGAACGCCGCGATCCCGTTGCGCTGAGCCACGGCGCAGACGTTGCCACCCGCCAGCGCGTAGTCCAGGTCGCCGGACTCCACCACGACGATCGAGCCCGCGGGGGCGCGGTGGATGGCCGCGTGCAGCATCAGGTTGTCGCCCGCCGGGCACTGGACGGTGTAGGCCGGGCCGGCGACGCGCGGCACCGGGCCCCACAGCGGGCGGACACCGATGTCCATCACCTGGTCGCGGCTCAGCAGGTCGGCGAGGGTCGTGGTCGGGATGTCGCGGAATCCGTCGGGCATGGTCCTCCTGTCACGTCTTGGTGTCCCCTGGACGAGACCGCGATCGTCGCAGGAAAGTGCCCCGGAGTCGCGGACTCCGGGGCACGTGTGACGCAGTTCGCTCAGCGCATGATCGGCGGGCCGAGCGGGAGCGCGGACCCGCCCGTGGCCGTCGAGGCCGAGCTGAAGAACAGGTACACACCGACGGCGGCGAACACGAGCACCACGTACCCGCCGACCTGGAGGATGCCGGCCGAGCCCTGGAGCGTGCCGACCAGCACGAGCACGAGCGCGACCTCGATGAGGACGAACAGCACGGTGTAGGCCACCGGCAACCGCAGGGTCGCGAGCGTCAGCATGCCGACGATGACGAGCCAGGAGATGAGGAACAGCCCCTGGGTGTCGACGGCGGCTGTCGCGTCGATCCCGAACCAGTTGTGGGTCAGGCCGAGCACGAGCAGCGCGTAGCTCAGCCAGAACCCGGAGAAGATGGCGAACACACCCGCCACCGCGCTCTGGCCCACGGCGGCGGCCCAGCCGGCTGCGATGAGCAGGCCGATGCCGGTCGCGGCGATGATGACGGCGAGTGACGCGCCGACGGCGGTCGCGGGCACGTAGCCGATGAGGACGAGCCCCAGCGCGACGGATCCGACGACGAAACTGGGCAGGCCGACCATCATCGGGTCGGCGGCCGGGGGCGCTTCGGGTGCGGCCTCCGCAGTGTGCTGGGCAGGTACTCGGGGGACACTTTCGGCACTGGCATCGAGGGTGGTCATGAGCGGGCTCCCTGGTCGGGCATCCGGAATGTGCCTGGTCGTGTGCCTGGTCGTCGCGGTGGCACATGGCTCGGTATACGCCTGTCCCCGCACGGCGGGAGTCTCATTTAGAGACGCCGCCGACAAGGTGGAAACCGGGGCACACCGCCCACATCCGGCCCCTACGCTGCGGTGATCGCCCTCACAGGCCCCGGCCGACGGCGCCGCGTGGCGCTTCACGCGGAGCAACGACTGGGCCACGAAACGGCGTAGCTCCGGCTACGCCGAGTGGATCCGGCGAAATGTCACGCAGGGTGGCCGCCGGAGTGCTCCGTCAGGGCAGCCGGTTTCCGCCCCGCCCGACCCGAGAGGGTCGTAGTCCGGTCGGACAGGTCCGAACCGGGCGTCCGGGTCGATACCGTGCTGGCAGGTCACCGGAGCGGAGCCCGTCCACGGCCGGGCTGCTGGCCCGGTTCACGATCGCCGGGGTGGTCGTGCTCGCGGCGCCGGCCGGGCTCTTCGCCTACCTCGCGCGCGAAGCGGGCACGGCGCAGGCCACGCAGTGGGCGTGTGGGGCGGCACGGCCGTGTGGTCGCTCGTGGACCCGGGCAGCACAGCGAACGCGCCGGCCCCGTTGTGGATCCCGCCGCCTCCGCTCGTCACAGCGGTGTCGACCCCGCCGTCGGACGACAACCCGCGTACGCCCGGGACCAGGGCTCCGGAACCGGCGACGACCACGGCGGTGACCGCGGTGGCCGGGGTTCCGGCGACGACGGCGGCCACGGGCGAGGTCGCGGCGGGGGCCGTTGACCCTCAGCCCACGGGCTCGCGGACGCGGGCCTTGCGCCGCGCGGTGATGAGCACGACTCCGCCCACGGCGATCGCGCCGCCGGCCAGCTCGACGGGCGCGGGGACTTCGCCCAGCCAGACGTAGGCGACGGCCAGCGCCACCACCGGCACGAGGTAGAGCGCCGACGTCGCCGCGGTGACCGTGTTGCGCGCGACGCCGTAGCCCACAACACGAACCCGAGCGCGGACGGCAGCAAGCCCAGGTACAGCACGGCCGCGTGCGCCGAAGCGGGTGCGGTTTCCAGGCCGTGCCAGGCCGCCGGAGCCAGCGGCAGCGAGAAGAGCGTGCCGGTCCACATCGCATTACACGCGACTTCGAGGCCGGAATAGTGGCGCAGCAACAGTTTGCTGCAGAAGTGGTACGCGCCCTGCACGAGCGCGGCGGCGAGAACCACCCACGCGGCGGTGGAGTACTGCACATCGCCGCCGGACAGTGCGATGAGCGCCGAACCGCCGAGCGCGACGGCGCTGCCGAGGATGCCGCGCGCGCCCAGCCGTTCGCCGAGGAACGCGGCGGCCAGCACCGCGCTGAACACCGGCGCAGTGGCCACCAGCAGGGTCGCCGTGCCGGCGGGTACGTGCACCTCGCCCCAGTTGAGCAGCACCTGGTACGCCGCCATGCCCGTGAGCCCGCACAACGCGATGAGCGGCAGGTCCTTGAGCCGCGGCGGCCGCACGCCCAGGAACGACGCCGCGACGGCCAGCGCGACCGAGGCCACGACGAGCCGCGCCAGCGAGAGCCCGAACGGGCCGTAGCCGTCGAGCCCTACGCGGATCGCGGGGAAGGCGGATGCCCACAGGACGACGGTGCCGCCGATGGCCAGAACGGGTTTCGAGGTGCTCACCGGGCCAGTGTGGGCGTTAGAATGCGGTAGATCCAGTTAGTCTTTGCTTCGAGATCGGGAAGTTCGGCTTATGTTGGAAGTCCGCCGCCTGAGGCTGTTGCACGAGCTCGCGCACCACGGCACCGTCGCCGCGACGGCCGAGGCGCTCAACCTGACCGGTCCCGCCGTGTCGCAGCAGCTCGCGGCCCTGGAACGCGAGGCGGGGACCCCGCTGCTGGAACGACGCGGGCGCACGCTCGCGTTCACCGCCGCCGGTGAGCTGCTGGTGTCGCACGCCGACGTGATCCTGAGCGACCTCGCGGCCGCCGAGTCCGCACTGGCCGCGGTGCGGTCGGACGGCGCGGGCACCGTCCGGGTGGTCGCGTTCCCGTCCGCGGCCAGGACTCTCGTCGCTCCACTGTGGACGAAGTTGCCCGGTGTGTCGCTGCGGCTGGTGGAACAGGAGCCGGAGTCGGCGATCGGCACGCTGCTGCACCAGGAGGCCGACGTCGCCGTGGTGCACAGCTACAGCCTGCTGCCGCGCGAAACCCCGGCCCGGTGCGAAGAACACCACCTGGCCGACGACCCGGTGCTGCTCGCCGTGCCCCCGGCACTGGCCGAGGCGCGGGCGCTGGCGGACGGCCAGAAGGTGCGCCTGGCGAGGTTTTCGACGGAGCCGTGGCTGGTGCCGTCGAAGGAATACTCGTGCCACGAGCTGATCCAGCGCGCGTGCGGCGCGGCCGGGTTCGTGCCCGACGTGGTCGCCGAAGCCACCGATTTCGCCGTGCTGACGGCGCTGGTGGCGGCCGGTGCCGGGGTCGCGTTGATTCCGCGCATGGCGCTGCCGGCCTCGCACGCGCCGGTGAGCCTGCACCCGCTGGCGAACCCGTTGTCGCGCAAGGTGTACGCGGTCACGCGGCTGGGCACGGGACGGCGGCCGGACGTGCGGGCCGTGCTCACCGGCCTCGGCGCATAACGGCGTGGCGCGCGAGGGCACGGTGCACGAAAGAACGGTGCACGAAAGAACGGCGCACGAGGGCACGGCGCGCCCCTCGGCCGCGCCGTGCCCGCCGCGTCAGAGGACGATCTCCGCCAACCGCGCGACATCGTCGACGTCGTCGGTGGTCGGGTGGAAGATGAGCTCGTCGGCGCCGATGTCCTGGAACGACTTCACGGTTTCGCGCAGCACATCGGCGCTGCCGTTCACGCCCGCGGACACGAGGTCGGCGTACTCGGGGCCGGCCACGGAGTAGTAGTGGTGGGCGTTGCCGCGGCCCTTCTCGACGTCGCCGAGCGCGAAGTAGGCGATGGCGACCAGCCGCGGCTCACCGTCGCGGCCTTCCTCCCGCCAGGCTGCCCGCGCGGCGTCGAACACGGGCACCACCTGCTGCGCCGGCATCGCGCCCGCGACGTACCCCTCGCCCCACCGGGCCATCCGGCGCAGCGCGGCGGGCGCGAACCCGCCGAACAGCATCGGCACCTCGACCGAACCACCCGGCACGCCAGCGTTGTCCCCGCCGCCGACGGGCTTGCCCGACCACAGGTCGCGGTACGCCTCGAGCGCCGCGTCCATCCGCTTGCCGAGGCCCTTCGTACTCGTGCCCTCGACCACGAAGTCGTCGGGCCGCCCGCCCACGCCGACGCCGAACGTGAGCCGCCCGCCGGACACCGCCTGGATGCCCGCGAGCTCCTTGGCCAGCAACGTCGCCGGCCAGACCGGCGCCAGCATCACGGTGCTGAGCAGCCCGATCGTCTGCGTGGCACCCGCGGCCGCGGCCAGCGCGACGGTGTCGAGCACCGCCGGGTAGGCGATGCGCCCGACCGTGCCGAGCGTCGAGAACCCGGCTTCCTCCGCCTTCGCCGCCCACGCCGGGATCACCGTCGCGTCGACTTCGCGCACCTGGCTGGATAGGCCGATACCGATTTTCATGCAACTCCTCGTGGTCGTGGTGGAACCCCCGGTGACCATGATCGAAGTCCGCCCGAGGGCTCTGCCACTCCACGTCGTGGGTCCCCAGGCACCGGGTCCACAAAGGACTATTCGGAACAGGTGCCGTTGGACGTCGCCCCGGTGGTGAAGAACTCGACGCCCTTCGCGGCGCACGGCAGGTGCGCGAACGACGAGTGCACGTCGTTCGCCACGGTCAGCAGCGCGCCGCCGACCTCGGCCTGCATCTCGCGTGCCCACGGGAACGGGGTGTTGGTCTCGTACTGGTGCGCGACGAGCTGCAGCGGACTGGAGCCGCGTACAAGCTTCGTGGGTTGCGGCGCGAACGGCCAGCCGGCGCACCGCGCGTCGCCACCCGGTTCGTAGGCGGCCACCGGGAACCGGGCGGCGAGCTCGAGCCCGTGCTGCCACGCCTGGTCGATGTCGCGGGCCCCGGCAGCGTCGTTGCAGTTCACAGCGGCGAGGACGAACCCGATCTCCCCGTCGCGGTAGCCGACGTCGAACCCGTTGCCGGCCGGGGCGGCCGCGGGCGCTGCCGTGGTTGACGGCGGCTTCCCGTCGCGGGCGGCGGCGAGCGCTTCGGCCGCCGTGGCCCAGTCGGCGCGCGTGGCGAGCAGCTGCCGGTTGGCCCAGTGGTCGTCGCGGTCGGCCAAGGGCTGCGTCGCGAGCCGGCTCCGCAGCGCGAGCAAGGCCTGCGAGACGGCCGGGGCGGTGCTGCCGAACCCGTACGTCGCGTCGCGCTCGGCGAGCCAGCGCGTGAAGTCGTCGAAATGGGCTTCGGAAGCAGCGGTCTGGTCGTCGGACCGCGCGACGGCCTCGCCCGGCGCGAGCACGGAGTCCAGCAGCATCCGGTCGACGTGGCCGCCGAACAGGCTGCGGTAGGTGGTGCCGAGCGCCGTGCCCCACGAGTTGCCGAAGTAGCCGATCTTCTCCTCGCCCAGCGCCCGGCGAATCACATCCATGTCGCGGGCGACGTTGGCGGTGGTCATCGACCGGGCGAGGTCGGGGTCCTTCCCGGCGCAGGTGCGCACCCGGTCCGCGATGGTCTTCGCCTGGGCCTTGAAGCGCTGCTCGGCGGTGTCGGTGGCGGGCGGTCGCGGCACGTTCGCCGGATCCAGCTCAGGGCAGAGGATCTTGTCGCTGTAGTCCGAGCCGCGGATGTCGAACCCGATCAGGTCGTGCGTGCGGCCGATCCCGGCCAGCTCCGTCTCCGTGAGCTCGTCCGGGAAAGTCGTCCCCTGCTCGCCGGGCCCGCCCGGGTTGACGAGCACCACGCCTTGCCGGTGCGCCGGATCGCTCGCAGGCACCCGGCTGACGGCGATCGTGAGCTGCCGCCCGCCCGGTCGGCGGTAGTCCAGCGGCACGCGGACCGTCGCGCACTCGCTCGCTTCGCCTCCCGTCCAGCCTTCGGCGATTTTCGCGCATTGCTGCCACTGCAGGCCTTGCGCCGGCGGTGGCGCCACCGCCGTCGTGAACGGCACCGCCAGAACCGCCAGCACCACGGCCGCACCCTTGGCCACGTCGTCCCGCCTTCCCGTTGTCTGCACCGTCGATCTTCGTCGGGACCGACGGTGCCGGGCGGGTGTGCGCGGGCTGTCCGCGGCGCGTACTGGTTCGGTAACGGCTCAGCCGGTGCTCTCGTCGACGTCGAGGGTGTGGCCGAGGCGCTGCTGCTTGGTCCGCAGGTACCGCAGGTTGTGCGCCGTGGCGGCGGCAGGCAGGCCGACACGGTCGACGATCTCGAGGCCGTAGCCGTCGAGACCGCCGTACTTGGCGGGGTTGTCGGTGATCAGGCGCAGGCGCGTGATGCCGAGGTCGGCGAGGATCTGGGCGCCGACGCCGTAGGACCGGGAGTCGACGGGCAGGCCCTGGGCGGTGTTGGCGTCGACGGTGTCGAGGCCGGTCTCCTGCAGGGCGTAGGCGCGGATCTTGTGCGCCAGCCCGATGCCGCGGCCCTCGTGGCCGCGCAGGTAGACCACGGCGCCCGCACCTTCGGCGGCGATCGCGCGCAGGGCTTGTTCGAGTTGCGCGCCGCAGTCGCAGCGCAGGGAGCCGACGATGTCGCCCGTGAGGCATTCGCTGTGCACGCGCACGAGGGCGCCGAGCGGGGTGCGGCTCGCGGCGGCCGCGTCGCCGTGGACGATGGCGAGGTGCTCGGTGCCGTCGGTCGTCGAACGGTAGGCGACGGCGCGGAACTCACCGAAGACGGTGGGCATGGCGGAGGTGGCGACGTGCTCCACGAACCGTTCCGTGGCCCGCCGGTAACGCACGAGGTCGGCGATCGCGAGCACCGGCAGGTCGTGTTCGGCCGCGAACCGCGTGAGCCGTTCGCCGCGGCACATCGAGCCGTCCTCGGCGACGATCTCGCCGATCACGCCCACCGGTTTCTGCCCGGCCAGGCGAAGCAGGTCGACGGCCGCCTCCGTGTGCCCGGCGCGCACGAGCACCCCGCCTTCCCTGGCGCGCAACGGGAACACGTGCCCGGGCCGCCGCAGGTCGCCGGGCCGGGTGCCCGGCGCGGCGAGCGCGCGCAGCGTGGTGGCCCGGTCGGCCGCCGACACGCCCGTGCCGCTCCCGACGTGGTCGACGGTGACGGTGAACGCGGTGCCGTGGGCGTCGGTGTTGTCCTCGACCATCGGCGGCAGGCGCAGCGCGTCGGCGCGCTCGGCGGTCATCGGCGCGCAGACGATGCCGGTGGTGTGGCGCACGACGAACGCGAGCCGCTGTGCGTCGGCGACCGCGGCGGGAAGGACCAGATCACCCTCGTTCTCCCGATCGGCCGCGTCCGTCACGACGATCATCCGGCCCGTGGCGAGCGCCGCGACCGCGCGCTCCACCGCGAGCGTCGAGGGCCGGCCGGCCGGGGTGGGGGGCTGGGTCATCGTCGGCTCCTGGGAGGTCGGGGGTCGCTCCGGGCGTGAGGTTACGAGTGCCGCGGCGCGCGGGATATCCGTTGCCCGCGGGGGAATGTCCGTCAGCCGCGCCCGCGGGGCCGGTTCGGGCCGCCCGCGCGGTAGAGGTTGCTCGGCAGCCCGTGTCCCACGGCGCGTTCCACCACGGCGGCGGCCTCGAGCACCTTGCCGAGGTCGACGCCGGTGTCCACACCGGACTCTTCCAGCAGGTACACCACCTCCTCGGTGGCGATGTTCCCGCTCGCTCCCGGTGCGAACGGGCAGCCGCCGAGCCCGCCTACCGACGCGTCGATCTTCGTGACACCTGCCTGCAGCGCGGCGAGCACGCACGCGAGCCCGGAGCCGCGGGTGTTGTGGAAGTGCACGCCGAGCTCCACGTCCGGGCACGCGTCGCGCACCCGGCCCAGCAGCTCGGTGACCCGCCCGGGCACGGTGGTGCCGATGGTGTCGCCGAAACACAGCTCGTCCGCGCCGAGGTCGACGGCCCGCCGCGCGAGGTCCACGGTGCGGCTCACCGCCGTGCGCCCGTCGAAGGGACAGTCCCACGCCACGGCGAGGATCGCCTCCAACCGTCCGCCGGTGTCGTGCGCGAGCTTCGCGATGTCCGGCACCGCGGCGACGGCCTCGTCCGTGGTCCGGCGCGCGTTGGCGAGGCTGTGCCCGTCGGACGCGGAGATCACGTACTCGACGTCGGCCATCCCGGCGGCCACGGCCCGGCGCGCGCCGCCGCGGCCGGCCACCAGCGCCGAGAACGCGAGGTCCGGCCAGCGGCCGAGCTCGGCCGCGAGCTGCTCGGCGTCGGCGAGCGCGGGCACGGCGGAGGGGGAGACGAACGACGTCACCTCCACGCGCCGCACGCCCGTGGCGGCGACGGCGTCGAGGATTTCCAGCTTGGCGGCGAGCGGGATCGGTGCTTCGAGCTGAAGACCGTCGCGCAGCCCGACTTCACGCAGGTTCACGGAGCTCATGCTTGCCTCTCAGACGATTCCGGCTTCGGTGAGCTCGGCCAGCTCGGCGCCGGTGAGGCCGAGCAGTCCGGTGTAGACCTCCGCGTTGTGCGTGCCCGGCTGAGCGGGCCCGGCCCAGCGCACTGCGCCCGGCGTACCGCTCAGCACCGGCATCACCCCAGGCCCCAGTACGTCCTTGCCGATCGCTTCGTCGAAGTGCGGCAGCAGCATGTCGCGTGCCTGGAATTGCGGATTGGCGACGACGTCGGCGACGGTGGCGACCGGACCGACGACGACGCCGGCGGCTTCGAGGATCGAGGTGAGCGTGGCGGAATCGTGGCGTGCGGCCCATTCGCCGACGAGCGCGTCGATCTGGTCCTGATTGCGCCCGCGCGCCACGTGGGTGGCGAACCGCTGGTCGGTCACGAGGTCCTCGCGCTCCATCGCCGTGCACAGCCGCGCGAACACCGTGTCCTGGTTGGCGGCGATGACGATCCAGCGTTCGTCGGCGCAGCGGTAGAGGTTGGACGGCGCGAGCCCGTCGAGCCGCGTGCCCGACGGTTCGCGCACCAGCCCGGCGGCGTCGTAGTCGGGGATCACGGACTCGAGCATCGCCAGGCACGCCTCGGCCAGCGCGACGTCCACGACCTGGCCGCGCCCGCTCGCCCCGCGTGCGTGCAGGGCCGCGAGCACCCCTTGCGCGGCGAACATCCCGCCGAGCGAATCACCGAGCGACAGCGCCGCGCGCGGCGGCGGGCCGCCCGGGAACCCGTTGAGATAGCGCATTCCGCCGATCGCCTCGGCGACCGACGCGTAGCCGGGCCGCTGGGCGTGCGGGCCGGTCTGCCCGTAGCCGGAGACGCGGGCGAGGATCAGGCCGGGGTTGCGTGCGGCGAGTACGTCGAAGCCGAGGCCCCAGCGCTCGAGCGTGCCGGGCCGGAAGCTCTCGACCACGACGTCGGCGGTGTCGACCAGGCGCAGGAACAGCTCGCGTCCCTCAGGCCTGCGCAGATCGAGCGTGACGCAGCGTTTGTTGCGGGCGTGGACGGTCCAAAAGAAGTGGTGCCCGTCGAGCTCGGCCTGGCCCCACACGCGCAGCGGGTCGGGCCGGTCGGGGGCTTCGAGCTTGATCACGTCCGCGCCGTGGTCGGCGAGCAGCCGGCCGCAGAACGGCCCGGCGATGAGCGTGCCGAGCTCGAGAACGCGGATCCCGGCGAGCGCGCCGGCGGGGAGGTCGGTGGCAGACACGACGCACACCGTAGGAACGCGGGCGCGCGGCGAGATATCCGATCGCGGTGGCGGGTTATCCGTCCTGTGCGCCGCCGGGGAAAGCCGGTCCGCGCGCCGCGGCTATTCGCCCGCGGTTGGCGGATGGTGCCGGGACGGAACTGCTCTTACCGTTGCGGCGCATGGACAACCGGACACGCACCGAGCCGCCGCAGGTCGAGCCCACGCACATGCGGGAGGTCCTCGGGCACTTCGCCTCCGGCGTCGTGGTCGTCACGGCCCTCGCGCCGGGCGGCCCCGCCGGGTTCACTTGCCAGTCGTTCAGCTCGCTGTCCCTCGACCCGCCGCTGGTGTCATTCGCGCCCGCCCGCTCGTCCACGAGCTGGCCGAAGATCCGTGCGGCCGGCCGCTTCTGCGTCAACGTCCTCGCCGACGGCCACGCCGAGCTGAGCAGCGCGTTCGCCCGCTCGGGCACCGACAAGTACGCCGGCGTCGAGTGGCGCCCGGCCCCGTCCGGCGCGCCCATCCTCGACGGCGTCGCGGCGTGGATCGACTGCACTCTGGAACACGAACACGCGGGCGGGGACCACACGATCGTCGCCGCCCGCGTGCGGGCGCTGGGCGCGGATCCCTCGCGCGCGCCGCTGCTGTTCCACCGCGGCGCGTACGGGATCCGCTCGGAGAACTGAGCCGCGGCTCAGGCCGACACGGCCCGCAGCGTCTCGCGCGGCAGCTCACCGAAGCGTTCCCGGTACTGCTGCGCGAAGCGGCTCTGGTGGAAGAAACCCCAGCGCAGCGCGATGTCCGTGACGCGGGTGAGCCCCGGGTCGCTGCGCAGCAGCTCGGCCCGCACGTGGTCGAGGCGGATGCGGCGCAGGTGGTTCATCGGTGACTCGCCCAGCACCTGCTGGAACGTGGCGTGCAGCGTGCGCACGCTCATGCAGCCGACCTTCGCCAGCTCCTGCGGAGTGAGGGGCTCGTCGGCGTGGGCTTCCATGTACTCGATCACCGGGCCGAGCCGGCTCTGGCGCACCGGGTCGTCGGGTGCGGTGAGGTCGTCGGTGAACTGGTGGCGGCCCGCGTGCAGCACCTGCGTCATCACGAACGCTTCGAGCTGCTCCCGCGCGATCGGCATGTCCGCGAGGCCGCCGGGACGGTCGAGCTCGCGGGCGAGGAACTCCACGGACGAGAGCAGCGTGCTGCCGGCGGGCGTGGTGAAGTCGATGCCGAAGTCGAAGTCCAGCACCTCGTCCACGGGGCGGTTGAGGTGCTCGCCGAGGTGGCCCTCCAGCGTCCGGCGGCCGATCTTGAGGATGAGCTGCGCGGCGTCCGGCGACCAGCGCACGGTGTTGACCTGGTCCGGCAGCAGCACGACGCCGCTGGTGCGCGCGCGCGTGGTGGCGCGGCGGCCGTCGGTGCGGTCGGCGTCGGTGCGTCCGGCGATGGTGAGGTTGACGTGGTAGCAGTCCTCGGTCGGCGGCATCACGAGCTTCGCGCACGACTGGTAGCTGAGGTAGCCGACGGTGAACATGCGGTCGGCGGTGGAGTTCAGCGTCATGTCGAGCTCGTTGCCGGGCACCGTCAGGTCGTGGTCCAGGTAGATCCTGGTGACCGCGTCGCGGGCCTCTTCGAGCGAGCGGGTGCCGAGCACCCGGTAGCGCGACAGGGGCGCCTCGGCCGGGACGGCCTCGGGACGGGCAGCCATCCGACACCTCCTTGTGTCGTCCATCTGCTCAGTGTCGGTTCTGTCCGGTGGCCTCGGCGGCGAGACCGGTGGTCCGGGTCCGCTCGACACTAGGTGGTCGCCGCGGCCCCTTACTAGCCCGAAAGCGCGTGGCGCTATCCGCTGAGTGCAGCACTGCCCGGCTGCGTGTGCTTCTCGTCTCGCCGGGTGGGACGGGCACCTTCGCGCTGAGCGGATCCGAGGCTGCCGTCCGGGGATATCGGCGGGCCGCCGCCGATCCCTAGCGTTTCCCGGCATCCCCAGGCGCCAGCCCCCTGCAACGAAGGAGAGGTCGATGACGACCACCTCAGCGCCACCGCTGGAGGAACTCAAGCTCTTCATCCACGGCAAGTCCGTCGATGCCCGTTCGGGCCGGACCTTCGAGTCGCAGAACCCCTACGCCGGCAAGCCGTGGGCCCGGCTCGCGGACGGCGGTCCCGAGGACGTCGACGAGGCCGTCGCGTCGGCCCGGGCGGCGTTCGAGGGCGAGTGGGGCGCGATGACCGGCTTCCAGCGCGCCGCGATCATCCGCCGCTGCGGCGACGCGATCTCCGCCAACGCCGAGCGCCTCGCCCGGCTGGAGGTCAACGACTCGGGCAAGCTGCTGCGCGAGATGCTGGGCCAGCTCAACAGCCTGCCGCAGTGGTACTACTACTTCTCCGGCCTGGCCGACAAGATCGAGGGCCGCACGGTCCCGCCGGTCAACCCGAACTACTTCGGCTACACCCGCCGTGAGCCGGTCGGTGTCGTCGGCGCCATCACGCCGTGGAACTCGCCGCTGTTGCTGCTCACCTTCAAGCTGGCCCCCGCCCTCGCCGCGGGCTGCACGATGGTGGTCAAGCCGTCGGAGCACGCGCCGGCCTCGACCGTCGCATTCGCCGAGGTGCTGCACGAGGCCGGGCTGCCAGCGGGTGTGCTCAACGTCGTCACCGGCTGGGACCGCGCAACCGGCGAGGCCCTGGCCAAGCACCCGGGCATCGACAAGGTCGCGTTCACGGGCTCGTCGGCGACCGGCGCCAAGGTCGCGCAGGCCGCGGTGGCGAACTTCAACCGCGTGACGCTGGAGCTCGGAGGGAAGTCGCCGCAGGTCGTGTTCCCGGACGCCGACCTCGACGCGGCCGCCAACGGCCTGGTCGCGGGCGTGTTCGCGGCCACCGGGCAGACCTGCATGGCCGGCTCGCGCCTGATCGTGCACGCCGACGTCCACGACGCGCTGGTCGAGAAGGTCGTCGCGCGGGCCAACGCCATCAAGCTCGGCGACCCGACCGACGCCGCCACGGAGATGGGCCCGGTCGCCAACCGGCCGCAGTACGAGAAGGTGCTCGGCTATCTGCAGGGCGCGGCCGCCGAGGGCGCCACGTTCGCCTGCGGCGGTGAGCCCGACGCCGCTCGCGGTGGCCTGTTCGTGAAGCCGACCGTGGTCACGGGCGTGACGGCGGAGAACACCATCGTCCGCGAGGAGGTGTTCGGCCCGGTGCTGGCCGTCTACCCGTTCCACGACGAGGACGAGGCGCTCAAGCTCGCCAACGACACGCCCTACGGCCTGGCCGGCGCCGTCTGGACGAAGGACGTGCACCGCGCCCACCGCGTCGCCGCGAAGCTGCGCGCGGGGACCGTGTGGATCAACGCCTACCGCGTGATCGCCCCGAACATGCCCTTCGGCGGCTACGGCGCCAGCGGCATCGGCCGGGAGAACGGCGTCGACGCGATCAACGAGTACACGGAGAACAAGTCCGTGTTCGTCGAGCTCACCGGCGGCACCCGCGACCCGTTCCAGCTCGGCTGAGCCACCCCCCATTCCGCGAAGGAGACCCCCATGACGATGACCGCCAACGAACGCCTCGGCCTCGCCCCGACGGACCCGCGCCCGGCGGACGAGACCCGGCCGCTGGTGGACCGGGCCGAGACGAACCCGCTGTTCGGCGACCAGAAGATGAAGCTGGGCCTGTTCGGCACCAACTGCTCCTACGGGCTGATCATGAGTCACGCCCCCAGCACCTACAAGATCACCTGGGAGCACACGCGCGAGATCGCGCAGCGCGCCGACGGCCTCGGCTTCGACGTGCTCGTGCCGGTCGCGCGCTGGAAGGGCTTCGGCGGCTCGACGAACTTCAACGGCAACTGCTTCGAGACCTACGCGTGGGCCGCCGGCCTGGCCGAGGCGACGGAGCGGATCGCCATCGCGTCGACCTCGCACCTGCCGACCGTGCATCCGATCGTCGCGGCGAAGGCCGCCACGACGATCGACCACATCTCGGGCGGTCGCTTCGCGCTCAACCTGGTGATGGGCTGGGTGCCGCCGGAGATGGAGATGTTCGGCGGCGAGCAGCGCCAGCACGACGAGCGCTACGCGTTCGGCCAGGAGTGGATCGACTACGCCATCCGGCTGTGGACCGAGGAAGGTTCGTTCGACATCGCCTCGAAGTACTTCCAGGGCAACGACGTCGAGGCCTACCCGAAGCCGCACCAGGCACCCCGCCCGGCGCTGCTCAACGCGGGCAACTCGCCCGCGGGCATCGAGTTCTCCGCGCGCAACGTGGACATCAACTTCGCCTCGCTCGACACGCTGGAGAACATCAAGGCCTACACCGCGAAGGTCAAGGCCAAGGCCCGCGACGACTACCAGCGCGACATCAAGGTCATGACCTACGGCCTCGTCGTCTGCCGCGACACCGAGGAAGAGGCCAAGCGCGCCTTCCAGCAGGTCGTGGACGAGGGCGACTGGGGTGCGGCGGGCAACGTCATCAAGATCGCCGGGTCGGGCGCGAGCCAGTCGTTCGACCACGCGGTGAAGGAGATGCAGGAGCGCTTCATCGCCGGCTGGGGCGGCTACCCGATCGTGGGAACTCCGGAGCAGGTCACCGAAGAGCTCGGCGCGCTCAACGAGGCCGGGATGGAGGGCATGATCTTCGGCCTCATCGACTACAACGAGGAGCTGAAGTACTTCGGCGACAACGTGATGCCGCTGCTGAAGCAGGCCGGTCTGCGCCACTGAATCCTGCGGCCGGACGTGCGGTTCCGGGCGGGTGGCGGAGCCGTCCGGAGCCGAACGCCTTTCCAGGCTTGCGAAAAGCGGCGGTAGGATCACCGGCCGCGATTTGCGAGGATGGGTGGTGTGAACAGCCCGGACGAGCTGGCGTCGACGCTGCGGGGCTGGCGGGAACGGCTGGTACCCGGCCGGGCCGGCCTGCCGGTGCACGGGCCGAGACGAGCGCGCGGGCTGCGGCGCGAGGAGTTGGCCGTGCTGGCCGGGCTTTCGGTCGACCACGTCGTGCGCCTGGAACAGGGCCGCGCGCCGGCTCCCGGGGTGCAGGTGTGCGTCGCGCTCGCGCGGGCGTTGCACCTGTCCGACGCCGAGCAGGAACGGCTGTTCCGGCTCGCCGGCCATGAGCTGGGCGGCGGCCGCGTCGGGCGGCTGGTGCCCGAAAGCACCCGGCGGCTGCTGGAACGCCTCGACGACCACCCGATCGCCGTGCACGACGCGATGTGGACACTCATCGCGTGGAACCGGCCGTGGGTGGGGCTGCTGGGCGAACCGGCCGCGCGCGAAGACGAGCGTAACGCCGTGTGGCGCCACTTCACCGGCTGCCCGACGCGCACGGTGCTGACCGCGGCCGAGCGCGAGGACTACGAGACGGCGCTGGTCGCCGACCTGCGGCTCGCGCAGTCGCGCTACCCGCGTGACCCGGACCTGTCGGCGCTGGTCGGACGGGTGGGCTCGGTGAGCGAGGGGTTCCGCAGCCGGTGGGACACGCCCGGCGTCGACGACCTCGCGCGCCAGCCGACGTGCCTGACCGTGGTGCACCCCGACGTCGGGCGGCTAGACCTGGACCGCGACGTGCTCGCCAGCCGCCACGGCGACCTGCGGATCGTCGTCTGCACGGCGCGGCCCGGCACGGAGTCGGCCGCGCGGCTCGCATTGCTCGGCGCTCTCGAGTTCGAATCCATGGCCCCGCCGGGTTAGGAACTATCGGCGCTCGAGGTCCGGTGCGGTGAACCCGCCGATCTCCCGCTCCAGCAGCTCGGCCAGACGCAGGGGAGTGCGGTCCTCGAACATCGGCCCGACAAGCTGGACCCCGACCGGCAGTCCCGCGTCGTCGAGGCCCGTGGGCACGACCGTGGCCGGCAGACCCGGCAGCGTGGCGAGGCCGGCCCACACCAGCTGATCGCCGTAGCCGTGCTCGACGCCGTCGACGACGACGCGCCGCAGCTCCTGGTGCGGTGAATGGTCGTGGGCGAACGCGTGGGTCGGCGAGGCCGGGCAGAGCACCACGTCGTACTCGGCGAACACGGCGCGCCAGGCGTGGCGCTGCCGTTCGCGGGCGAGGTCGGCCGCGAACCAGTCGCGGTAGCTCAGCCGGGTCCCGCGCACCCGGGCGGCGTGGAGGCTGTCGTCGCCCGGCGGGAGGTCCGCCAGCAGCTTGCCGAACCGTTCGTAGACCTCGGCGGGGAAGTTCGTGCCGAAGGTGGCGAACAGCAGCCGCAGGTACAGCCGCGCCGATTCGGCCAGGTCGGGCACCAGCCCGCTGCCGGGGTCCACGCGGGCGCCGGCCGCGGTGAGCGCGTCGGCCACGCGGGTGAGGCCGGCACGCACGCTCGCCGACGTCGGGATGTCCGGGTGGTCTTCGAGCACGAGCACGCGGAACTCCGCCAGGCGCTCGTGGCGGGCCGGCGGCAGGCGCAGCTCGTAGGCGACCCCGAGCGTGAGCGGATCCGGCTCGGCGAGCAGGTCGAGCAGCACACTCAGGTCGGCGGCGCTGCGCGCCATCGGGCCGATCACGGCCAGGTCCACCTCGGTCGGCAGCGCGGGGGCCGGCGGCGGCGTGTGGCCTCGCGAGGGCAGCAGCCGGTACGACGGTTTGTGCGCGTAGACGCCGCAGAAGTGCGCGGGGGTGCGCAGCGAGCCGCCGATGTCCGAGCCGATCGACAGTGCGCCGAACCCCGCGGCCAGTGCGGCCGCCGAGCCGCCGGACGAACCGCCGGGCGTGCGGGCGAGGTCGAACGGGTTGGCCGTGGTGCCGTAGATGTCGTTGTAGGTCTGCAGATCGCCGAGGGCGAGCGGCACGTTGGTCTTGCCGAGCAGCACCGCGCCGGCCGCCTTGAGCCGGGCGACGGGCAGCGCGTCCTGGGCCGAGACGAAGCCCGCGAACGGCGGGAGACCCCACGTGGTCGGCAGCCCGGCCACGTTGAACGACTCCTTGACCGTGATCGGCACGCCGAGCAGGGGACCGTCCGCACCGCGGGCGCGCGCCGCGTCGGCCGCGCGGGCGGCGTCGAGCGCGCGGCCGAAATCGGGCACGCAGATCGCGTTGACGGCCCCGTCGTACTTCCCGATGCGCTCGATCGCCGACTCGGCCAGCTCGACGGCCGTCACCTCGCCGGCGCGCAGGGCCGCGCCGAGCTGCCCGGCCGAAAGCAGGGTGGCGTCCATGCGTTCCTCTCGCGACGTCGGCGTTCGAGGGCGACGTTAGCGGCTCGTCCGACCGGCCGTCCCGGACTTCGCCGGACTATCGTGGCGCGGCGGGAAGTCGCTCGCCTCGCGGATCTCACATTCGGGCGCGCCCGCGCGTCTACCTGGTGAGAGGCGAGAAGAAGGGAACGGGGACATGAGCGTTCGGCACACGGTCACGGCGTCGCCGGTCGGCGACCTCACGCTGGTCGCGGACGGCACGGCGCTCGTCGGGCTCTACTTCGAGGGCCACAAGCGCGAACCGCGGCTGGCGAGCCTGGGGCCGCGCTCGGACGAGGGCTTCGCCGAGGCGATCCGGCAGCTGGGTGAGTATTTCGCGGGGGAACGCCGGGAGTTCGACCTCGAGCTCGCGCCGCGAGGGTCCGGCTTCGAGCGCAAGGTGTGGGGCCTGCTCACGAAGATCCCGTACGGCGAGAAGCGCACGTACGGCGAGCTCGCCGCCGAGCTGGGCGACCCCGGCGCCGCGCAGGCGGTGGGCAACGCGAACGGCTGGAACCCGATCAGCATCGTCGTGCCGTGCCACCGGGTGGTCGGCGTGAGCGGCGGCCTCACCGGGTACGCGGGCGGCGTGGACCGCAAGCGGTTCCTCCTGAGCCTGGAGGAGCCGCCAGCCGAGGACGACGGCAGGCTGTTCTGAGCTCGCGCCCGTTCGACGAGCTCGTCGCGGACCACGGGACGATGGTGCTGCGGGTCTGCCGGGCGGTGGTGGGCCCGCACGACGCCGAGGACGCGTGGTCCGAGACGTTCCTGGCCGCGCTCAAGGCCTACCCCGATCTGCCGGCCGGTGCCAACGTGGCGGCGTGGCTGGTCACCATCGCGCACCGCAAGGCCGTGGACATCACCCGCGCCCGCGCGCGCCACGCCGTGCCCGTGGAGCGGACCCCCGACGAGCCGAGCCGCACCGGCCGTCCGGAGGACTGGGACGGCGACCTGTGGGACGCGCTGGCCGCGTTGCCGGACAAGCAGCGGGCGGCCGTCGCGTACCACTACCTCGCCGGGTTCCCGTACGAGGAGGTCGCTGCCATCACCGGCGGCACCGCGGCCGCCGCCCGCCGCGCAGCCGCCGACGGGTGAAGGCCCTGCGCGCGGCGTCGCGCCGAGGAGAGCTGGAAGGAGCAGCGCCATGACCACCGATCTGTTCGCCGCGCTGCCGGTGGACGATGAGACCGCGCAGGACCGCCTGCGCGCCCGGCTGATCGCCGCGGCCGCACGCGACGGTCTGCTCGACGTCGCGTACCGCACGGTCGACTCGCCCGTCGGCCCGCTGCTGCTGGCCGCGACCGGTGCCGGGCTCGTGCGGGTCGCGTTCTCCGTGGAGGACCACGGTTCCGTGCTCGCCGAGCTGGCCGCGGCCATCAGCCCGCGGGTGCTTTCCGCGCCGGCCCGTCTGGACGCGGTGTCTCGGGAGCTCGACGAGTACTTCTCCGGCCGGCGCCACGCGTTCGACGTCGCGGTGGATCTGCGGCTGGCCAAGGGTTTCCGCCGCGAGGTGCTGCGGCGGCTCGGCGAGATCCCGTACGGCAGCACGCGCAGCTACTCCGAAGTCGCCGCCGCGGCCGGCAGTCCCCAGGCGGTGCGCGCCGTCGGGACGGCGTGCGCGCGCAATCCGGTGCCGCTGGTCGTGCCGTGCCACCGCGTGGTGCGTTCCGCCGGCAGCTCCGGGCGGTACCGCGGTGGTGAGGAAGCGAAACTGGCGCTGCTGGCCTTGGAAACGACCGCCTGACGCGAATTCGTCAGCGGTGGTCCTGGGCGAGGCCGTCGGCGGCGTCGAGGCCGAGGATCGCCAGAAGCAGCGCGCAGTCGTCGACGTCCTCGGCCGAGGAGGCGACCAGGCGGACCACGTGGCGGCGCTGATCGTCGGGGAGCTCGTGGGCGCTGTGCAGGTCGGCGACGGATGGCACCGTCGTGCGCTTCACGGCTGCCCGCCAAGGATGACGGCGCAGGTGTGTGGGGCAGAGGTCCATGGGGCAGAGGTCCATGGGGCAGAGGTCCATGGGGCAAGGGCGGTCATCGGGCCCTCCGTTCTTCCGGCCGCGGGTGCTGCCGCCGGGGACCGGGGCGGACCGTTCAGCATATCCCGTTCCCGGCTTGCCCGGTGGGGTGACGAGCACCGGGAAAACGCTTCCCCGCGGACTCCGAAGAGGCTCCCGTCCACTGTGGATCTTCGATTCGGACACGGACCGTGCCCGGCCGCTCGCCGGAACCACCCGGGTGGCCGAGCGACCGCCGGCCTGCGCGGGCCTAATCTGTGAACTTCTTGCCCAGGACCCCGGCGACCGAAGATGTTTTTCACGCGGGATCGGGGTGACCGGCGGTGTTGGGGGACGACAGTCCGCGCGATCCGTCCGTTGAGGGCGGCGATCTGAAGACCGGAAGCGCTTTCCATGGCTGGCCGTTGCGCCACGGTGGCGGGTATCCGCGGGGCTGGCAGGTGCGGTATCGGTGCCGGGTGCGCCGTACTGCTCGGGAATCCGCAGAACCGTTGTGGCAGGAGAAGACGGGCACGATCGCGGGCCGCAGCCTGCGCGACGAGCACACCAGCACCACGTGGGTCCCGGTGCGCCCGCGCGGCGCGGCTGCCGACACCCCGGTGAGCCTGGTGCGGGCCACGGACATCCTCGACGCCCGCCCGCCTTCCGGGAGGGCGAACCGGGCCGGGGAAAGGCCTTGGCCGGCCTGATGATCCACTGAGGACGGTGCGACTGTTCGGGTGAAAAACCCGGGAACCGGAAATCATGAGGTAGATTCGCGACGAGGGCGTCAGCCCGCCCCCGGAACAGGCTTCCGCAATCCTGGGGCCGGTGAAGGGTGGAGGCGGATGACCAACGGAATCGAGACGGAAACCGCGCCGTTCGCGGTGGGGCGGAAGTTCGCCTACCTGGCTCGGGAAGACGACGGCGTGACCGTGCGGACCGGGGTGGTCGCGGGCGAGTGCGTCGACGCGGCGGCGGTTTCGCACGTGCCGATCGTCGACGCCGAAACCCCGGATCCGAGTTCCAGCAAACTGGTTCCGGTCACGGACGTCACCGACGTGGCATCGGGCCGTAACCGCCATTCGGCGGGGAACCGGCCGCGTTCGTTGCCCTGGCGGGTTTTTCACGTCGGGCGCCACCGGCGCGCCTGAGCGGGTTCAGCGTGCGGCGCCGGACCGGATGACGGTCGTCGGGCCGGGCGGGGGAGATTCCACGGAGTCGTCGGGGGCTTCGTGGGCGACTCCCGCCCTGTCGAGGACGCTTGTCACACCGGGGTTTCCGGCGCGCACGCGGAACCGTTCGCCGGCGAGCGCGGCCACGGACTCCGGGCCGAGGGAGGTGCACGCCGTCAGGTCCACCACCACGGCCGCGGCGCGCAGGGTCACGGCTTCGGCGAGGTGCGCGGCGAGCACGGCGTCACCGGCGGGACTGAGCGCGCCGGAGACCTCGACGGTCACGAGCCCTGCGCTCACGAGCGTGCGCACTCGCGAAACCCCAGGCGGTGCAAGGGCTTGCGGTACGTCGGCCTTCGGCTGGTTCTCCACGGACATCCCGCGCCTCTCCCCGAATCCGCGGTGACCGGGGGCTGGGGTCCACGTGTTCGGCCAGTCTAACCGGCCGGGCGGGGCGTAACCTCGGTCCGTGGCCGGACCGCGGGTGATCACCGTCTTCCTCGTCGACGACCACGAGCTGGTGCGCCGCGGCGTGGCCGACCTCGTGGAGGACGAGGACGACCTCACGGTGGCCGGCCAGGCCGCCTCCGTCGCCGAGGCACTGGCCCGGATTCCCGCTGTGCGCCCGGACGTCGCGGTACTCGACGTCCGCCTCCCCGACGGCGACGGCGTCCGCCTGTGCCGCGACCTGCGCGCCACGCTGCCCGGCCTGCGCTGCCTGATGCTCACGTCCTTCACCGACGAGCGCTCGATGGTCGACGCGGTCCTGGCCGGCGCCGACGGCTACGTCATCAAGGACATCAAGGGACTCCAGCTCGTCGACGCCGTCCGCCGCGTCGCGGCCGGCCACAGCCTGCTCGACGAACGCGCGGTCGCCGCCCTGATGGCGAAGCTGCGCGAGAGTACCCGAGGCCCCGGCCCGCTCGCCGCGCTGACCGACCAGGAGCGCGTGCTGCTGGACCTCATCGGCGAAGGGCTGACCAACCGGCAGATCGCCGAACGGATGTTCCTGGCGGAGAAGACGGTGAAGAACTACGTTTCCCGCCTGCTCGCCAAACTCGGTGTGGAACGCCGCACCCAGGCGGCTGTTCTCGTCACCGCGCTCCACGACGAGGAACGCCGCGCCGGAGGCTGATCACTGCTGCGGGAGAACGTCCGTTCCCCTCAGGAGGTCGCGATTTCACCGGGTATCGCACGCGAGGTCACCGAAACCGGTGCGGTGGTGCACCTGCACTACACCGTGCCGCCGCGCGGCCGGCCGCCGGTCTGGCGAAAAGCGTTGTGCGGGCCGGTGATCACGGTCGATCGGGAGAGAACGGTCGTTCTCCGCGTGTGTCGGTGCACTCCGCTCGGGCCGGGGGATCACGGCCAGCCGCGGGAGAACGGGCGTTCGTCGCTCGCGACCACTGCGTCGAGACCGATGTGGGGTCGCAAAGGGACGGGCGCTCCGTGGCCGAGGCGCAGCAGGGTCTGGGGCCACATGCCGCCGCCGAGAAGGCGGCGCAGGTCCCGGCGGCGGGCGGGGGTGAGGGTGTCGGACCAGTGGGCGGCGGACAACCCGGCGGCCGCCGCCGTGAGCAGGACGCGTTGCACGGCCTGGCCGGCCTGCAGCTGGGCGAGCGGGGTGTCGTGCAGCGAGCCGACGGCGACGAGCAATCGCCCGGGCGCCGCGGCGAAGTCGGTGCACGCGGCGCCCGCGGGAAGCATGATTTCGCACAGCTGCGGCAGTTGTGCGTCGCCGATCGTGGCGAGCCAGGCGCGTTCGAGCTCGGCCGCCTTGCGAAGTTCGCGTTGCACCGCCGGGGGCACCAGGGCCGCGCTGAACGGGCTGCGGTTGCCGCGCCTGAGCCGGATGGCTTCGACGAGGCGGCGGTCGATCGGCGTCACCGGTTCGAGCCCGCGCGGGCGCACGACGGCGAGCAAGTCGGGCCGCGTGGCGGTGGGCAGCAGCCGCACGTCGGGGTGGCAGCCCTGGGCCTTCACCGCGAGCCGGAGGTTCAGCAGGGCCGCGCCGCAGTCCAGCAGCTGCCCACGGCGGCCGCCCGCGGGCGGGCCGGCGTGGAGCTCGATGGACCCCGGCGTGCACAGGAACCGCCACGGCCGGGTGTCGTGCAGGGGCGGCGGGGTCGTCGCGGCGAGCAGCACGGACCGGACCTGGCGCGCGCTCAGCCGCCCGACGGGTATGACTCCGGCCTTCATGGGTCACCTCCGCCTCCGATCCCACCCTGCGCCCGCGCGGCGGGCCGGGCTAGTGCCGAACGTCCCGCGCGCCGGGTCCAAGGTCGCCGTTCACGGGTGACCCCGGGCCCGGATCGGTGTGCCACAGTGACGGGATGCCGGAGGTCGACCGGGTATCCGCGACCGCTCCGGCCGGGGAACGCGACCGGCTGGACGCGCTGCTCACGGCCGTCCTCGGGCTGTCCGCCGGCCTGGAGCTGGACGGCACGCTGCGCCGGATCGTGGCGACCGCCGCGGACCTCGTCGACGCCCGCTACGGCGCGCTCGCGGTGCTCGACGCCGACGGCGCCACCACCGGCTTCGTCGTCACCGAACTCGACCACCTCGACCGCGCGCGGACCCGTCGAGCCGGCCGCACTTCGCTTCGCGTCGCGCTGCGAGCGCGCGGCACGCTGCTGGGGCGCCTTTACCTCACCGGAAAACGAAGCGGCACAGGGTTCACCGACGACGACGAGCAAGCCCTCGCCGCGCTCGCGGCCGCGGCCGGCATCGCCGTCGACAACGCGCGGCTGTACGAAGAAGCCCGCAACCGCCAGCGCTGGCTCGAAGCCACCGGCGAGATCTCCGCCGCTCTCCTCGGCGGCACCGAGATCAGCGAAGTCCTGCGCCTGATCGCGAGCCGCGCCGCCGGCCTCACCGGTTCCGTCGACGCGCTGATCGCCGTGCCCGCCACCGAAGACGCACTCGTGGTCACCGTTTGCGCCGGTCCCGATTCCGACGCCCTCACCGGCCGCCGGATTCCCGTCGCCGGGTCGACGTCCGGTGCCGTGCTGCGCGACCACGTGCCGCGCAGCGTCTCCGGGCTCGCCGTGGACCTCGCCGACGGCCCGCGCGTCGACCTCGGCCCCGCGCTCGTGGTGCTGCTGCGCTCCGGTGAGTCGATCGCCGGGGTCCTGCTCGCCGTTCGCGCTCCCGGCGCGGCGCGCTTCGACGAGCAGGAGCTGCAGATCGTGTCGGCGTTCGCCGACCAGGCAGCGCTCGCGCTGCGCGACGCCGGGAACCAGGCCGCCCGCCGCGAGCTCGACGTGATGACCGACCGAGACCGGATCGCCCGAGACCTGCACGACCACGTGGTGCAGCGGCTGTTCGCGGTCGGGCTGCAGATGCGGGACACGCTGCGCCGGGCGGGGACGCCGGCCGTCGCGTCGCGGCTGAGCCGGCACATCGACCAGCTGCAGGAGGTCATCGAGGAGATCCGCAGCGCGATCTTCGAGCTGCACGCGGCCCCGGGGCGCCGTGGCGGCCTGCGCGCGAGCCTCCAGCAGGCCGTCACCGAAACGACGGGCGACTCGGCGATCCGCACCGCCGTGCGGCTGTCCGGCCCGCTCGAACGGGTGCCGCCGATCCTCGCCGAGCACGCGGAAGCCGTCGTTCGCGAAGCCGTGAGCAACGTGCTGCGCCACGCCCGCGCCGGCGAGCTGGCCGTCACCGTGACGCTCGGCGACGCCCTCGTCGTCGAAGTGTCGGACACGGGGGTGGGCCTGCCGGCGGGCGTGGCGCGCAGCGGCTTGCGCAACCTCGAGCAGCGCGCGACCGAGGCGGGCGGCACGTTTCGCGTGGAGTGCCCGTCCTCGGGCGGCACCCGTCTCGTGTGGACGGTCCCCGTGCGCCCGGCTCACGCGGTGGTCTCCGGAGGGTCACGGTGAAGCGCCCGCGGGCCGCGGCCCTGGTGGGCGCGGTCACAGCGTGCGACAATCGAAGCCTGTCCTTCCCCTTGGGGCGCGGCCCGGCGCCGACTCCGGATCTCGGCGAGGCGGATCTCCTCCACCGAGCGCCCGGAGATTCCGCACGGGTCGCACCCGCAGTGCGCCACCCGCCCACCTCCGGCGGTTTCCGCGCAGCGGAGTCCACTTCGGACCGAAGCGGGCACCCGCGGCCTCGCCGGTGGCCGAGGTGAAGGAGGTCCGACCGTGAACCCCGTGAACCCCGTCTACCCGGTCCGAGTCGAGGCCGAGCTGGACGAACCGTTGTCGCGCTGGCTCTGGCTCGTGAAGTGGCTGCTGGCGCTGCCGCACCACCTCATCCTGGCGGTCCTGTGGATCGCCTACCCCTTCGTGGGCATCGCGGCGTTCTTCTCGATCCTCGTGACAGGCCGCTATCCGCGTTCGCTGTTCGAGTTCACCGTGGGCGTGCTGCGGTGGAGCTTCCGCGTGCAGTACTACTCCTACGCCGCGCTCGGCACCGACCGGTACCCGCCGTTCACGTTCGGCGACGTGCCCGAGTACCCGGCGCGGCTGCGGGTCGAGTACCCGCAACGGCTCTCCCGCGGGCTCGTGCTCGTGAAGTGGTGGCTGCTGGCGCTGCCGCAACTCATCCTCGTGGGGCTGTTCGTCGGCGGCGGCACGTGGCTGTTCACGCGGTCGGGCCGGTTCGACTTCACCTGGGCGGCCGGCGGTCTCGTCGGCATCCTGGTGCTGATCGCCGCGATCGTCTTGCTGTTCACCGGAAAGTACCCGCGCCCGCTGTTCGACTTCATCCTCGGGCTCGACCGCTGGGTGCTGCGGGTGGCCGCCTACGTGTCGCTGCTGACCGACCGTTACCCGCCGTTCCGGCTCGACCTGGGCGGCGGCGAGCCGGGCGGACCGGCGCCCTCGCCGGAACCGCTGACGCAGCCGCCGCGCGGTTCCGCGACCGAGTCCGGGATCGAGCCTGAGACACAGCCGTTCGCCCCGCCCCCCACACCACCGGAGAGCGGATCCGGCCCGGCGGCCACGGGCTGGACGGGCGGCCGCATCGCCGCCGCCGTCTGCGGCGCGGTGCTCGTGCTGCTCTCCACCGGTCTCCTCTCGGGCGGCAGCGCGCTGATGTGGGCCGACCGCAACCGGCGCGACGCCGACGGCTACTTCTCCGGATCGGCCCCGTTCAGCGCTTCGGGCTACGCACTCGCGAGCGACCCCGTGCAGCTGCACGGCCTGGGCACCGGCGGGCCGGACCTCGCGGCGATCGTCGGCGACACCCGGATCCGCGCCACCGCAGTGGACGCCGCGCAGGGCGTTTTCATCGGCATCGCGCCCGCCGCGAGCGCGGCGCGGTACCTCGCCGGCGTCGAGCACACGACCGTGACCGATCTCGGCGACCGTGGCGCGGTCGGCGTCGACAACCCAGGCGGCGCGCTCACGACCCCGCCGCAGCAGGCCGGCATCTGGGCCGGCCAGGCGTCTGGTCCCGGCACGCAGTCCGTGGCGTGGCCCGTGCGCGACGGGGACTGGACCGTCGTGGTGATGAACTCCGACGGCTCCCGCGGCGTCGCCGTCGAGGCGGAGGCCGGCGCGACCGTGCCGGCGATCGGCTGGCTGTCGGTGCTGCTCGTCGTGGTCGGCGTGGTGTTCCTGGCCGGTGGCGTGGCGTGCATCTGGCTTGCGGCCCGCGGCGCTTCGGCGCACCGGGCGCGCACGCCCGTGCCGGTGACCGAAGGAGGTCCCGGCGACGGGAGGCGAGGACCGTGAACCGTTCGGCCGACTGGTTCAGGCGGATGTGGCACGCCCTGTTCCCGCGGGGCGACGTGGTGGTCCGGCCGTCGGACCGGTTCCAGGCGGCGGTGCTGGCCGCCTTCGTGGTGCTCGCGGTGGTGGCGGTGCCGTTCGCCGGCGTCCTCGGGTCGGAAACCGCCGCGCAGCGCGGAAAACAGGCCGCCGAGGAAGCGGCGAGCCGCCACCGCGTCGAGGCGACGCTGCTCGTCTACGGGCCGCCGCAGCAGGCCGTCGGCCCCGACGGCCTGCCGAGTGGACCCCAGCCGCGCGACGCCCGGTGGCGGTTGCCCGGCGGCGGTTTCCGCGTCGCGCAGGTCGACGCGGACCCGCTTACCAAGGCCGGCGACCCGGTCGTGGTGTGGCTCGACCGTGCCGGCGACCAGGTGCCGCCGCCGCTCGACCCGCGCACGGCCCCGGTCGAGGGCGTGATGACGGGATTCGGGGTGTGGGCGGGGTTCTGCGCGCTGCTGAGCCTGCTCTACGGAGTCCTCGTCCTCGGGCTCGACCGCATGCGGCTCAGGCACTGGGAGCGGGAGTGGACGCTGGAGCTGGACGGCAAGACGAGATCCTGACCGGCCGGAGACGAAGAACGACCGGAGAAACGACCGGAGGAAGGCGGGATGGCGGATGCTCACCATGACCCGATCGGCGATCGCGGCGATCGACCGGATCACCGAGGCCCACCACGTCGGGCGGCGCGGTGGCTGCCGCCTGGTCCTCGACGGGCCGCCCCGTGCGGGGGCGGCGGTCGAGGTGGAGGTGGCGACGTGTCCGGGCACGGGCGATGACGTCGTCGCGATCGACGACACGCAGCTGTTCCTTTCGCGCGAGGCCAGGGTGGGGCTCGCGGAGAAGGTTCTCGACGTCCGGGAGGACCTGGAGGGCCACTACACGTTCCTGATCGAGAACGCGGGTCGGTGACCTCGGCGTGACCCCGGTCGCGCCCCTCTCGCGCAAACGCAGTTCTCACTGGGTGAGGGACCGCATGCTATCGCCCGGCTGGAATTGGACGCGTCCGAGGAAAAAGGGCCAATATGGGCACTTACGTGCGAGATCGGGGAGGTGACCGCCGTGGCCGACCGGGAACGGCTGGTGATCCGGGCGTTCGTCACGATGGCGGACACCCTGGTCGAGGGGTACGACGTAGCCGACCTGTTGCAGAGCCTGACGCAGCGGTGCGTCGAGCTGCTCGAGGTCGGGGCGGCCGGGCTGACGTTCGCCGACGAGCAGGGGATCCTCCGGGCGCTGGCGTCCCCGGCGGAGCAGGACGGGCTGCGGGAGCTGGTCAAGCTCGGTGTCGACGAGGGCCCAGGCGTGGACTGCTTCCGGTCGGGGGCCGCGGTGCACGCGGCCTCGATCGGCGCGGACACCCAGCGGTGGCCACGGTTCGCTGCAGCGGCGCGACGGGCGGGGTTCGCCTCGGTGGACGCGCTGCCGCTGCGGCTGCGAGGGCTGACGATCGGTGCGCTGAACCTGTTCGGCCGCACGGCGGTACCGGCCGAGGACCTCGAGCTGGCGCAGTGCCTCGCGGACACCGCCACGATCGGGATCCTGCAGCAACGCGCCATCCGCCGCGGCGAGGTGCTCTCGGGCCAGCTGCAGTCGGCGCTGAGCAGCCGCGTGATCATCGAGCAGGCGAAGGGTGTGCTGTCGGTCAGCGGGCGCCTGTCGATGGCGGACGCGTTCAGCGCGCTGCGCCGGTACGCGCGCAGCAACAACGCCCGGCTCAGCGAAGTCGCCCGCTCGCTGGCCGAACGCGAGCTCGACCCGGCTGTCGTGCTGACGCGGGCGTACCGCGGGAACTGATCACGGGCTCGCCCGCTCCGCCGGAGCTTTCTCCCCGGCGATCGGCAGTCCGGATCCGACCGTCCTTTGTGGACATTCCGGACCTCGCGCCCGGAGGCGGTCGATCATCCTCTGTGCCTCGGCCTCGGTGAACCGGCCCTGGCGCACGTAGCCGACGATGGCGGCCACGGTGCTCAGGTGCGGTTCGGCGATGCCCGTCAAGTCCACGGAATCCACGGCGGCCCCTCACCCCGTTGGCTCGCCGCCGGGGGCAGGGGCGGCTCTTCGCACCCTACGCGCTCGATGTGCCGTTGTGCGGGACTCGGACACACCTTCCGCGGCAACGATTTCAGCGGTCGCCGGCCGCTGCAGGGCAGTGCTGGCACGAAAAATCGCCGCCGACGTGGGGGAAACCGGTACGGATCAAGCCTTCCCGGCGGGGGCGACGGCGGCCATCGACCGGTCGAGGCACGCGGCGAACGTCTCCGCGGCCCCGCCGGCGAGCCACGCGTGCTGCGCGGCGAGCAGGCACGAGAACGCGGCGCCGGCGACGGCGGGGAGCGCTGGGTCGGTCGGGTCGGACGGCGTGCCACGGGTTTCGGCGCGTTCGCGCAGCACGATCTCGGCCGCCGCCGCCATGCGGTGCAGCTTCTCGAGGTAGCTCGCCAGCAGTGCGGGCGTCGCGAAGACGATGCGCTGCATGGGTTCGGCGACCTCGTGCTTGCCGGGCGCGTCGACGTAGGGCACAAGCAGGTCGAACACCCTGCGCAGCGAGGTCCAGGCCGGTTCGTCGAGCGGCCGCTCGCGCAGCCGCTCGACCATCGTCTCGGCCAGCACCTCGAACTTGCCGACGATCAGGTCTTCCTTGGTGGGGAAGTAGCGGAACAGGCTGCGCCGCGACAGGCCCGCGGCCTCGGCGACGTCGTCCATCGTCGTGCGCTCGTAGCCGTGCTCGACGAACAACCGCTGCGCTGCCTCGGTGATGTCCTGCTGCACGGCCCGGCGGGTCCGTTCGCGCAGGCCGGGGCGGTGGTCGGTCACCGGGCCACCCTAGCAGTGTCCGGCAGAGTTGGCACTGAGTGCCACAAGTGGCGTATAGTGCCGATGAGGCAAGCCGAGAACGAGGAGCGTCATGTCCGGACCGAAGACGATCGTGATCACCGGTGCCAGTGACGGCATCGGTGCGGCCGCGGCCCGCCGCCTGCACGCCGACGGCCACCAGGTCGTGGTCGTCGGGCGCTCGCCCGCCAAGACCGAGGCCGTCGCCAAGGAGCTC
The DNA here is from genome assembly GCF_040682095.1 of Amycolatopsis sp. NPDC051372. Classification (NCBI taxonomy): domain Bacteria; kingdom Bacillati; phylum Actinomycetota; class Actinomycetes; order Pseudonocardiales; family Pseudonocardiaceae; genus Amycolatopsis; species Amycolatopsis sp. NPDC051372. The sequence continues at coordinate 47,912 of NZ_JBFBAF010000011.1, read as the reverse complement.
GGGGTCGAGCACCACACCGCCGACTTCGCGCGCTTCGCGCAGGTGCGCGACCTTGCCGCCGCGCTCGACGCGGCCCACCCGCGCATCGACGTGCTGGTGAACAACGCCGGCGGCATCTTCGGCGACCGCGCGAAAACTGCCGACGGCTTCGAGAAGACCCTGCAGGTCAACCACCTGTCGCCATTCCTGCTCACCACGCTGCTGATGGACAAGTTGGTGGCGTCGCGCGCGTCGGTGATCCAGACGTCGAGCTCCGGTGCCCGGCTCTTCGGCGACCTGCGCCTCGACGACCTCGATCACGACGCGGCGTTCACCCCGCACAAGGCCTACGGCACCGCGAAGCTGGAGAACATCCTGTTCACCCGCGAGCTTCACACCCGTTTCCACGCGCGGGGCCTGTCCGCGGCGGCCTTCCACCCCGGTGCGGTCGCCACGGCCTTCGCGACCGAGAGCTCCAGCTTCTTCCGGCTGGTCTACACGAACCCGCTCGGCCGGATGGTCATGGTGAGCCCGGAGAAGGGCGCGCGCCAGCTGGTCTGGCTGGCGACCACGGCGCCGGGCGTCGACTGGGAGTCCGGGGCGTACTACGAGCGCGGCAAGCCCGCCCGGCGCGTGAACCCGCAGGCGACCGACGACGACCTTGCGCGCCGGCTGTGGGACCGCTCGGCCGAGCTCGTCGGTTCGAAGACCGCCTGAGGCTCAGCGGGGCCGGAGGCCGGCCACGACCAGGTCCAGCAGCCGCGACGCCAGCTCGCGCTGGTCTTCGTGTCCCGCGATGAGGGTGACGCCGCCGATCGCCATCATCACGTCGTCGGCCGGGACGTCGGCGCGCAGCGTCCCGGCTTCGGCCGCGGCGGTCAGCATGCGGTCGATCGCCGTGCGCAGCAGGTCGCGGCTGTGCGTGCGCAGGCCTTCGCGGGCGGCGAGGATGCCGGGCAGCGCTTCGGCCATCCCGTTCTTGGTGAGCATGTAGTCCACGAACCGCTCCGCCCACGCGCGCAGGGCGGCGTCGGGTGCCAGCTCGGCGAGCAGGTCCGCGGCGGATCCGGCCAGACGTTCGGTCTCGCTGCGGTAGGTCGCCTCCACGAGGTCTTCCCGGGCCGGGAACCGCCGGTACAGCGTGGCGATGCCGACGCCGGCCTCCTTCGCGATGGCCTTGAGCGAGGTGTCCGCCCCCTGGCGGGAAAACGCGCGCGCCGCGGCCTCGAGGATGCGGTCCTGGTTCTCCCGCGCGTCGGCCCTCAGCGACCGTCCGGTGTTCGTCACGCCACTCCTCTTTGCTAAGTGGACCCGAATCCACTTATAGTCGTAAGTGGAACCGGCTCCATATACGAGGCTAGCGGAGCAGAGAGGACAGCACCATGACCCAGCGAGTGACCTCGCCTTTCGGCGCGACGTCCACGGCGGCCGAGGTGGTCGCCGGGGTCGATCTGACCGGTCGGCGCGCCGTCGTGACCGGGGCGGTGTCGGGGATCGGCGAGGAGACAGCCCGCGCGCTCGCGTCGGCCGGCGCGGAGGTGACCCTGGCCGTGCGCGACCCGGCGGCGGGGCAGCGGGCGGCGCGGGAGATCGTGGCGAGCACGGGCAACGCGGCCGTGCACGTGGCCACGCTGGACCTGGCCGGCCCGGCTTCGGTCAGCGCGTTCGTGGCGGCCTGGGAAGGGCCGCTGCACATCCTGGTGGCCAACGCCGGCGTGATGGCCACACCGGAGCGCCGGACGGCGCAAGGCTGGGAGCTGCAGTTCGCCACCAACCACCTCGGCCACTTCCAGCTGGCGACCGGTATGCACGGAGCGCTCGCCGCGGCGGCCCACGCCCGCGTGGTCGTGGTCAGCTCGGTGGGACACATCAACGGCGAGGTCCTCTTCGACGACGTCTCCTTCGCTCGCACGCCGTACGATCCGTGGGCGGCCTACAGTCAGTCGAAGACGGCCAACATCCTCTTCGCCGTCGAGGCCGCCCGGCTCTGGGCGGCCGAGGGGATCGCGGTCAACGCGCTCAACCCGGGCCGCATCTGGTCGACGCACCTCGGCCGGCACATGGACAATCCGCCTTCGGCCTTCGATCCCTCCGGCGCGACCGGCGTGTCCGTGAAGGACATCCCGCAGGGCGCCGCGACCTCGGTGCTGCTCGCCGCGTCGCCGCTCGTGGACGGCGTGACCGGGAAGTACTTCGAGGACTGCGAGGAAGCCGAGCCGTTCACCGCCGGGGTGCGGCGCGGCGTCGCCGACTTCGCGCTCGACCCGGCGAAGGCGCGGCGGCTGTGGACGCTTTCGGCGGAACTGCTCGCCGAAGCGGGTTATCCGGTCGTCTGACCGGCACGCCGGTGTGGTGCCGGGTGCACGGATGCACCACACCGGCGCGGGCCGTCACTCGCGCAGGAACGTGAGCAGTTCCGCGTTGAAGGTGGCGGCGTGGGTGACGTTGAGGCCGTGCGGGGCGTCCTCGACCAGCACGAGCCGGCTGTCGGGAATGGCCTCCGCGGTCCGCTTCCCGCTGACCTCGAACGGCACGATCGCGTCCGAGTCGCCGTGGATGACCAGCGTCGGGATGGTGAAGGCCTTCAGGTCGTCGCGGAAGTCGGTCTTGGTGAACGCGGTGGTGCAGTCCAGCGTGCCCTTCGGGGAGGCGAACGCGGCGATCACCGTGTTGTAGGCGTGCACCGAAGGGCTGACCAGGTCGGTGCGGCCCTTCACGGAGAAGAAGTTCGTGACGAACCCTTCGACGAAGGCGGGGCGGTCGGCGCGGATCCCGTCGTGGAAGCCCGTGAGCGCGGCCTCGTCGAGACCGCCGTCGGGGTTCCCGTCCTCCTTGAACAGGTACGGCGGCACGGCCGCGGCGAACACGGCCTTGGCGACGCGGCCGGTGCCGTAGCGACCGACGTAACGCGCGACCTCGCCGCCGCCCATCGAGAAGCCGACGAGCGTGACGTCCGTGAGGTCGAGCGCCGCGAGGAGCTTGTCGAGGTCGTCGGCGAGGGTGTCGTAGTCGTAGCCGTCCCACGGCTGCGACGATTGCCCGAAGCCGCGGCGGTCGTAGGTGATCACGCGGTAGCCGTCTTCGACCAGCGCCGGAACCTGGCCCTCCCACGAACGGCTCGACAGCGGCCAGCCGTGGATCAGCACGACCGGGCGGCCCGCGCCGTGGTCTTCGTAGTAGAGCTCGATCGGCGCGCCGTTTTCTTCCCCGACTGTCACCTTGGGCATGAGCTGTCCTCTCGTTGCCGAACGGAGTGGGTATGGAGCCTCGGGCGTGGCGTCGTTGCCGGCACCGGTGCTGCCGCCGTGAACGCTAGTCGGGCGCGGTGGTGTGGCGGCAATACCGCGACCGGTGAAGTTCCCGGGTCCGGCGCCGTGAACTGCGTGTCGTTCGCCGGAGTTCTCTTATCGGACAACGGAACTCGGCCGGCGAGGCAGTTTTTCGGCGGTGGCCGGTTCACGATCGTCCACCGCCGGGGGTAAGAACGGACGTCCTCAGTGGACAGCCGGACCCGGTCACCGCGCGGCCATCCCCGCGGTGAGCGAGCCCCGCGCCGCGCGACGGGCCGGGAGGGCCGCGGCGATCGGGGCGGCGAGCACGGCGGCGGCCAGCAGCACCGCGAGCCGGGCCCAGGGCAGCGTGAAGAGCACAGGCTCGGCGTCCGTGGAGGCCACGCGAGCGATCAGCCACGCCGAACCGACACCGAGCAGCAGGCCGCAAGCCGCGCCGAACACCGCGACGAACACCGACTCGGCTGCCAGTGCCGCACGCAGCCCGCCCCTCGTCAGGCCGAGAGCGCGCAGCAGGGCCGATTCGCGCGTGCGTTCGAGGACCGAGAGCGACAGAGTGTTGGCGATCCCGGCGAACGCGATCAGCACGGCGAGCGCGGTCAGCGCCCACAGCAGGTCGAGCGTGCTGCGCAGCGGCGCCGACAGCTGGTCTTCCAGGTCCGCGATCGTCTTCAGCTTCGCCAGCGGAGTCGGTTCGAGCGCCCGATCCAACGCGGTTCCGACCTGGTCGGTGTCGGCGCCATTCGCCAGTTTCACCAGCACACTGCCGTCGTGTTCGCTGTCCGGCATCGCGATCTTCGGCAGCTCACCCAGGTCGACGAGCGCGAGGCCGAGGTCGGCGCCCGGCGCGTCGACGCTGTCGTAAACGGCCACGACCCGCAGCGACGACCCGGAAGCCGTGCGCACGGTCGCGCCTGCCGAGAGCCCGGTCTCTTCGGACAGCTGCCGGCTCACGGCGAGCTCGCCGGGGCCGAGCCGGTCGAGCGCGCCGGAGAGGACCACCGGTCGCAGCAGCGTGCCGAGCGCGTCACCGCGCACGGCGGTCATGCCGTAGCCACCGAGCGAGCCGAGGTCGCCCGTGAACTCGGTGACCGATGCCGTGGCCGCGACCCCCGGCACCGCCGCGAGCGTCGCAGGCAGGGTCGCCGGCAGTTCTTGCCCGTTGACCACCGAGGTCACCGTGAACTCTGCTCGCAGCTGCTGCTCCACGCCTTGGCCGCGGCCGGCCTCGACGCCTGCGGTCACCGTGGTCACGAGCGCGACGACGGCCAGCCCGATGGTCAGCGCCGCGGCGGTCGCGGCCGTGCGACGCGGGTTGCGATCGGCGTTGAGCGCCGCGAGCTTCGCGGGCTCACCCAGCACCGGTGAGGTGACGGCGCCCAGCACCCGCACAGCGGGCCCGGCCAGCAGCGGCCCGACCGTGAGCAGTGCGCCGAGCAACGCGACCATCGCACCGACGGCCAGCACCGCGCCGTCCTGGGTCTCCGCCGCGAGCGCGGCCACCGCCGCCCCGACTCCGGCCACGAACAGCACGGCCGCGACGATCGCGCGGGGCCGTCCCGCGCGGGCCTGGCGTCCTTCGACCGGCTTTCGCAACGCCGCCACGGGCGCCACGCGCGTCGCGGCCCGCGCCGGGGGCACGGCTGCCAGCACCGTGACCAGCACGCCGACGACGAGCGCCAGCACCGCGGTCCGCGCGGTGAGCGGGACGTGGACCGGCGCTCCCGGCGAGCCGGTGATCACCTGCAATGCGGCGGCGACCCCGAGCCCGCCGAACAGTCCGACGACGGACGCCACCACCCCGACCACGGCCGCTTCGCCCAGCACCGCGCCGAAGACCTGCCGTTTCCCGGCGCCCACGCACCTCAGCAGCGCCAGCTCGTTCGCGCGCTGCGCGACCAGGATCGTGAACGAGTTGGCGATCACCATCGCGGCCACGATCATCGCCAGCACGGCGAACGCGGTGAAGAACTTGGTGAGTCCCGCCGAGTCGGGCGCGGTCGTGCTCAGAAGTTCGGCGGCGGCTTTGCTGCCGGCGGTCACAGAGATCCCGTGGCCACCGACCGCCCGGTCGAGGTCGGTGACGAGCTGCGGCGGGGCGACCCCCTGCGCCGCCCGGACCACGATCTCGTCGAACTCCGCGCCGGGTGCCACCTGGCGCAGCCCCTCGGGTGTGAGGACCAGGTCGTCGGCCCCGATCCCGGCGTCGGTCGGCCGGCTGAAGGTGCCGACGAGGGTGTAGGCGTGTTCTTTGCCCTGCTGGTCGAACAGCGTTGTCCGCTGCCCGAGCGAGAAGCCCTCGGCGGTGGTCTCCTCCATCGCGAGCTCGCCGGGCTGCTGTGGGAACCGGCCACCCGCCAGGTCGAACGGCCGCAACGCGGCGTCGGCGGGCAGCGCGGTGGCGGCCGCGTCGGTCGCGTGCCCGGAGGCGTCGCGGATCGGCGCGCTCACGGTGACGCGGCCCTCCGCCGCTGCGACGCCGGGCGCTGCGCGCACCTTCGCGAGCAGCGCGTCGTCCAAGGCCGCGCCGCGGGTCTGGCTGACGACGGCGTCGACCCCGCGCAACTGGACGGACACGGCGTCGCGGAGCCCGGCTCCGACGGCCCCGGAGAGGATGAACGAACCGGACACGAACGCCACGCCGAGGGCGATCGCGACGGCTGAGAGCAGCAGGCGCAGGGGCCGGGCCCGGACCCCCGCGGCGATGACGCGCAGCATCACACCCCCAGGCCGGTCAGGGCGGCCAGCACGGAGTCGGCCGTCGGACGGGGCACGTGGGCGGCGACGCGACCGTCGGCCAGCAGCACGCCGTGGTCGGTGTAGGAGGCGGCGACGGGATCGTGGGTCACCATCACCACCGTCTGGCCGAGCTCGCGCACCGACGCGCGAAGGAAGCCGAGCACCTCGGCACCGGAGCGCGAGTCGAGGTTGCCGGTGGGCTCGTCGGCGAACACGACCGCCGGCCGCCCGATCAGCGCCCGGGCGCATGCCACGCGCTGTTGCTGGCCGCCGGACAGTTCCCCAGGGTGGTGGCGCAGGCGTTGCCGCAGGCCGAGCGCGTCGACGACCACCCGCAACCACGCCGGGTCGGGCTTGCGGCCGGCCAGGCGCAGGCCGAGCAGGATGTTCTCCTCGGCCGTCATCGTCGGCAGCAGGTTGAACGACTGGAACACGAATCCGACGTGGTCGCGGCGCAGCCGGGTGAGCGCCGCGTCGGAGAGCCCGGTGAGTTCGGTCCGTCCGATCCGGACGCTGCCCGAGTCCACGGTGTCCAGTCCGGCGAGGCAGTGCATCAGCGTGGATTTGCCGGAGCCCGACGGCCCGAGCACGGCGGTGAACCGCCGTGCCGGGAAGTCGAGGGACACGTGGTCCAAGGCCCGCACCGCCGTGTCACCTCGCCCGTGGATCTTGACGACCTGCCGCACTCCCGCCGCCACGGGACTGTCCACTGTGTCTGGTCGCATCCGCTCTCTCCCCGACCTCGTCGCGCCGCGCTCGGCGCCTCGGCACGAGCTTGGCGAGGCCGTGCTGAAGCCTTCCTGAAGAACCCTGAAGATCGCTTCAGGTACCTGTGCGGGCTTCTGGGAAGATCGGGGCCATGAGGGTACTCGTGGTCGAGGACGAGAAGCGGCTGGCCGAGACGCTGCGGTGGGGGCTCGAGGCCGACGGGTACGCCGTGGACCTCGCCCACGACGGCGAGGCGGGGCTGGAACTGGGGCAACTGCACCCGTACCAGGTGATCGTGCTGGACATCATGCTGCCGAAGCTCAACGGCTACCGGGTCTGCGCCGCGCTGCGCGAGCGCGGGGTGACGACGCCGATCCTGATGCTGACGGCCAAGAACGGCGAGTACGACGAGGCGGAGGCCCTCGACACGGGCGCCGACGACTTCCTCAGCAAGCCGTTCTCCTACGTCGTGCTCACCGCCCGCCTGCGCGCGCTGGCCCGCCGCGGCCGGGCGGGCGCCGCGGCGACGCTGACGTTCGGCGACCTGGTGCTCGACCCCGCGAAACGCACTTGCCGGCGCGGCGGTACGCCGGTGGCGCTGACCACGAAGGAGTTCGCCGTGCTCGAATGCCTGCTGCGCCAAGAAGGGCACGTGGTGGCCAAGCACGAGATCCTCGAGCAGGTGTGGGACGTCGCGTACGAGGGCGATCCGAACATCGTGGAGGTCTACGTGAGCGCGCTGCGGCGCAAGCTGGACGCGCCGTTCGGGCGGCGCACGATCGCCACCGTGCGCGGCGTGGGCTACCGGCTGGTCGCCGACGCGCCCGGCGCGTCGCATGAGTAGGTGGTGGCCCGAGTCCGTGCGGCGGAGCACGGCGCTCGCGGCGGTGCTGCTCAGTGTGCTGGTCTTCGGGCTGGGCTGGTGGGGGATCCGGCAGTTCGTGGCGACGCAGCTGTCGCGCAACGCCGTGCAGGCGACCCGGGTGCAGCTCGAGCGGGTTGCCGACGGGTACCGCCTGGGTGTCCTCGACTCGGCGGTTCTCAACGGCGACGCGATGTTCGAGGTGGTCGCCGACGACGGCCGGGCCGTGGTCCACAGTGGCAACTTGACCCGGCTGGATCCCGCGTGGCAGCCGCTGCCGCCGGCCCCTCGCGACGCGCCGCACGACTGGACGACCACCACGACCGCCGCGCTGCACCCGGGAACCCACCCGCAGTGGCGCGAGTACCGCACCTACACCGTGGTGGGCACGGTCGTCGACGACGCGCCGGCCGCACTGGTGGAACCGCTCGGCCGCGAAGGCTCCACTGTGGACACCGGATTGTCACGGGCCGCCTCGAGCACGCACTACCGGTTGACGCTTTACCTGTTCGTGCTCCCGTGGGACACGCTCACCACACTGACGCTGTTGGGCAAAACCCTCGAGGTGTTCGTGCCGCTGGCGGTGCTCCTCACGGCGCTCGTCGCGTGGTTCGCCGCCGGTCGTGCGCTGCGGCCCGTGGAGGCGATCCGCGGCGAACTCGCCGAAGTGAGTGGCAGCCAGCTCGGCCGCCGCGTGCCGGTGCCGCGCTCGCGTGACGAGATCGCGCGCCTGGCGCACACGACCAACGCCACGCTCGACCGCCTGCAGCAGGCCCACGAACAGCAGGAACGATTCGTCGCCGACGCGAGCCACGAGCTGCGCAGCCCCCTGGCGAATCTGCGGACCGGCCTGGAGGTCGCCCTGGCGCACCCGGAGCGCGCCGACTGGCCCGCCGTCGCCGAACGCTCGCTGCTCGACGTCCGGCGCCTGCACCGCATCACGGCCGACCTTCTACAGCTCGCCATCGACCCCGGTCGCGTCGAGCCGGTGGAGGTCGACCTGGCGGACGTGGTGCGTGAGCAGGTCGCCGAACGCTCGGCCGCGCCCGGCAGTCCGACCGTTCGATCCTTTGTGGACGGACCCGCGCGAGTGCTCGGTGAACCCGTGCAACTCGAACGCCTGCTGCGCAACCTCCTCGACAACGCGGTGCGCCACGCGACCTCCGCCGTGACCGTCACTGCGGGTCGCGACGACACCTCCGTAGTGCTGGAAGTCCTCGACGACGGTCCCGGCATCCCGCCGGCGGATCGTGAACGCGTCTTCGACCGCTTCGCCCGCCTCGACGACGCGCGCGCCCGCGACGCCGGTGGCTCCGGCCTGGGCCTCACGCTGGCACGGGCGATCGCCCGCCGCCACGGCGGTTCCCTCGTGGTGGCGGACTCGTTTTCCGGCGCCCGGCTGGTCGCGCAACTGCCGGCCGCGGACTGACGAGGTCGCTACGTCGTTGTCGGAGTGCTCGGCGTGCTCGTGCCTCCGCACGCCGAGACGACGGCGCCGACGGCCGTGGCGACCTGCGTCGCGGCCGTGCGCAGCGCGGTGACGTCGAGCGGCTGGGTCGTCAGCACGGTCTGCAACTGCTGAAGCGCCGCTCCGGCGTTGTCGAGGTCGGCCTTCGCTTCCGGGCCGAGTACGTCTCGGGCCGCGTCGAGGGACGACCGCAGGTCACGCGCCGCCGTGGTCACCTCGTCGCGGCTCGCCTGGCCGGTGACGAGCGAGGCCGTCTTGGTCGCGAGGTTCTGGGCCGCCGTGGCGACGGCGGCGCACTCGGTGCGCGAGTCACGCGAGGTCGGCGCGGGCGAGGCCGGAGTGGACGCCGGGCTGGACGGCGCCGGCGTCGGTCCACTTTGGTTTCCCGCGCACGCGGTGGTGACCGCGAGCGCGCCGAGCAGCGCCGCGACGGCCGCGACGGCCCGCCGCGCCCTGGGGTGGCGTCCGGCGCCGGTTTCCTTGGCCACGTCCGCCTCCTCGTCTGCGCGCCGACGGTGGTCTGCCCGCCATCGTCTCCGCGCGGGCCGCGCGCCCGCCTCGCCCGGTCCGGGTGAGCTGCACGGCCCTTGACGTCCTCGGCGCCCGCAATTTACTGTCCTATCACTAAATGATTTGTGACTATCGCACAGTGATAACATGGCAGTGATGACGGTGGAGGTGGCGTGATGACGCGCTCAGACGGCGCGGGGCTGCCCGCCACGGCGCGGGCGAGCGTGGCGCTGCCGGACGCGACGGGGGAGGTCCGCTCGTTCGACCTCGTGCCGGCCGGGCTCGGCGAAGGCTGGCTGCAGGTCATCGCGTCGGGGATCTGCGGCACCGACGTGGGGTTGTTCGGCCGGGGTGTCGCGGAGCCGACGGTGCTGGGACACCACGTCGTCGGCCGCGTGGCCGCGCTCGGTGCCGAGGCGGCGCGGCGACGTGACCTGGCCCTCGGCGATCGCGTGGTGCTGGAGGAGTACCTGCCGTGCGGCCGGTGCCCGACGTGCGCGACCGGGCCCTACCGGCTGTGCCCGGAGACCGACCTGTGGCGCGGCGGCCGGCGCGTGGGCCTGCTCCCGGCGGCCGAACGCCCCGGCCTCACCGGCGGCAATGCCGAGTTCACGTTCCTCCCGGCCAACGCGGTGACCCACCGCGTGCCGTCCGGGCTGAGCGACGACCTCGCGGCCTGGGTGCTCCCCTACGCCAACGCGATCGACTGGGTGACCGGCGCCGGAGCGCTGCGCGGTGGGGAAACCGTCGTGGTCCTCGGGCCGGGTTACCACGGGCTCGCGGTCGCCGCGGCGGCGCGGCGCGCGGGTGCCGGCCGGGTGTTCGTCACGGGCCTGGCCCGCGACACGCAACGGCTGGAGATGGCCGAGGCGCTGGGAGCGCATCCGGTGGTCGTGGCGGAAGAGACCGTCCGGTTCGGACACCTCCCGGAAGGCGTGGCGGACGTCGTCGTCGACACCGTGGGCAGCGACCCGTCCGTACTCGACCCCGCCGTCGCCCTGCTCGGCCACGGCGGGCGCCTCGTGCTGACGTCCCCGAAGAACCCGGCGCCCATCACCCTTGACTCGGCTTCGCTGTTCCGGCAAGGACTTCACGTCGCCGCCGTGCGCGGCCGCTCGCCGGAAGCCATCGCCGACGCCCTCACCTCGCTCACCGCCGGCGACTCCGGCCTCGACGCCGTGCCGACCGTGGAGGTCGACCTAGACGGCACTGCCGAGATGCTCACGCGCCTGGCCGCCGGCACCGGGCCCGAGTCGCCCCACGTCGTCGTCCGGCCCGCCGCCTGACCCGAACCGCACCCACCACGAGAAGGAGTCTGTGTTGCTGACACGCGAGCAGAACGAGCGGCTCGTCCGCACGAACAAGGGCACCGAGATGGGGACCTTGCTGCGCCGCTACTGGATCCCGGCCCTGCTGGCCGAGGAGATCCCGGAGCCGGACTGCCCGCCGGTGCGCGTGCAGCTGCTGGGGGAGCGGCTCATCGCGTTCCGCGACACCGCGGGCCGGATCGGGCTCATCGACGAGTTCTGCAGCCACCGCACCGCGTCGCTCTTCTTCGGCCGCAACGAGGAATGCGGGCTGCGCTGCGCCTACCACGGCTGGAAGTACGACGTGGACGGCAACTGCGTCGACATGCCCTCGGAGCCGCCGGAGAGCCGCTTCCGCGAGAAGATCAAGCAGACCGCCTACCCCTGCGTCGAACGCGGTGGCGTGATCTGGACGTACCTCGGCCCGCCCGAGCTCAAGCCGGACCTGCCCGAGCTGGAGTGGGCCACGCTGGCCGACTCGCAGGTGTTCGTGTCGAAACGCTTGCAGGAGACCAACTTCATGCAGGCGATGGAGGGTGGCATCGACTCCAGCCACGTCTCCTTCGCGCACCGGTTCAACATGGACGACGACCCGATGCACGCCGGGACCGCCGGGCTGGAGTACCTCAAAGCCGACACCCGCCCCAAGTTCGAGGTCATCGAGTCCGACGGCGGCCTGCTGATCGGCGCGCGGCGCAACGCCGGCGACGAGGAGTACTACTGGCGCGTCACGCAGTGGATCATGCCGTGGTACACGATCATCCCGCCGTTCGGCACGCACAACCCGCTGGGCGCGCACGCCTGGGTGCCGATCGACGACGAGACCTGCTGGGCGTGGAGCATCAACTACCACCCGACGCGCGACCTACGCGAGGACGAGGTGGCCTCGATGCGCCGTGGTGAGGGCATCCACGCCAAGTACCTGCCCGGCACGTACCGGACGCTGGCCAACAAGGACAACGACTACCTCATCGACCGCGAAGCGCAGCGGCGCAAGCGCACGTTCAGCGGCGTCGAAGGCATCGCGGCGCAGGACTTCTCGCTGCAGGAGAGCATGGGCCCGATCGTCGACCGCACCAGGGAACGGCTCGGCACCAGCGACGCCGCGATCATCCTCGCCCGCCGCAGGCTGCTCGCCGCCGCCGAAGAAGCCGGCGAGAACGGCGACCCGCTGCCCGGCGACCGGGCCGAGCACCACCGTGTCCGTTCGGCTTCGGTGCTGCTGCCGAAATCGGTGCCGTTCAACGAGGGCGCGCAGGAAGCGCTCGTCGTGCAGCCCGGCGAAGAGTTCGTGTCCATCTGACCCCGCACCCCGGAAGGAGGGACGCGGCCATGGCCGAACCCTCGTGGCCCCGCCGGTCCTACGAAGCCGGCGTGCTGCTGATCCCGCTCGACGCCGACGCCCGCGCGTGGGCCGAGAGCCGCGTCGCAACCGGATTGGCCGGCATCACCGTCGCCGACGAACCGCCGCACTCCCAACAGCGCTTCGAACCCGAGCCGCTGTCCGCGACGGGCGCGGGCCGGGCCGTGAGCAGTCCCGTCGAGCAGGCGGTGCACGAAGCCGACGTCGTCGTGCTGCTGGCCCTCGACCTGCCGAAGGTCGATCGCGCCGCCGTCGGGGAGATCGGCGACGCGGCGCGGCCGGCCGGGAAGCTGCTCGGCGCGGTGCTCGTCAGTCCCGGGGCGCGGTGGGAGGATCCCGCCGCGCACCTCGCCGTCGCCGCGATCCGGGAGTCGGCCGACAACGTGGTGATCCTCAAGGACGACGCCTTCGTGACCGCTTTCCTGCAAGTACTGCGTGGTGGTGCGCGCGACGACGAGCTCGCCGGGGGTGCCGCGCGATGACGGAGGAGACGACCCGCGCCGTGCGGGTGGTGCAGGCGCGCTGGGAAGCCGAGGGCGTGGTGTCGCTGCGGCTGCGAGCCGCCGACGACCGGCCGTTGCCGTCGTGGACGCCCGGCGCGCACCTGGACGTTGTGCTGCCTTCGGGGCTCGTGCGGCAGTACTCCCTCTGCGGGGAACCGGGTTCGGCCGACTACACCGTCGCCGTGCTGCGCGAAGCGGCCGGGCGTGGCGGATCGGCCGAGATTCACGACACGGCCCGGCTCGGGCGGGAGCTGCGGATCCGCGGGCCGCGCAACCGCTTCGAGCTCGAACCCGCCGGTCACTACGTCTTCGTCGCCGGCGGCATCGGCATCACCCCGCTGCTGGCGATGATCCGCCAGGCCGCGGACCACGGCGTGCCCTGGCAGCTGCACTACGGCGGGCGGCGGCGCGACACGCTGGCGTTCACGCGCGAGCTGACCGAGCTCGCGCAGCGCGGCAACGGTGAGATCCACCTGCGCAGCGACGACGTCGAAGGGCCGCTTCCCCTGCCGGACATCGTCCGCGCAGCCCCCACCGGGGCGATGCTGTACGCGTGCGGACCCGGCGGGCTGCTCACGGCACTGGCCGAGACCGTCGAGCGGGAGAACCCCGCTCTGCCGGTGCGGTTCGAGCGGTTCACCGGCGAACCCGCCGAGCCGATCAGCGACACCGCGCAGGAGTCCTTCGAGGTTGAGCTGGCGCGGACCGGCGAGACCATCACCGTCCGATCCGGACAGTCCATTCTCGACGCGGTGCGCGGCCAACGCCCGGACATCCTGTCCTCCTGCGAGGAAGGGTTCTGCGGCACCTGCGAGACCAAGGTGCTGGCGGGGGAGCCCGTGCACCGCGACACGCTCCTCAGCGCCAAGGAACGCGCGAAGAACACCACGATGATGATCTGCGTCGGCGGCTGCGCGTCCGCCCGGCTCGTGCTCGACCTCTAGCGGAGACCGGCTTTCCCGGCCGGTCCCGCCTCTCCCCGGCGGCGCGGGTGTCCCCGTCCGCGCCGCCCGGCACCCCATCACGGAGGCTCAACGATGAGCGTTGCCCCGGCGGCCCCGGTCGCCCTGTCCAAGTACCGCTGGCTCGTGCTGTTCGCGTGCTGGTTCTCCTTCACCCTCACCTCCATCGACCGCTCGACGTGGGGCCCGGCCGCGGTCTTCGTCGGGCAGGGCCTCGGCGTGCCGCTCGCGAGCCTCGGCGCGTTCGCCACCGCGTACTACGTCGGTTACGTCGTGTCCAACGCCGTCGGCGGGGTGCTGTCCGACGCGATCGGCAGCCGGCGCACGCTCACCGTGTCGCTGTTCGGCGCCGGGGTGCTGATGATGGTCTTCGGCTCCACGACGTCGGCGGCGCTCGGCATCACCGTGCAGGCACTGGTCGGGCTGTTCGCCGGCGCCGACTACGCCGCCGGCATCCGCCTGGTCACCACGTGGTTCCGGCCGAACGAGCTCGGCCTGGTGATCGGCGTCTTCCTCACCGCGACGTCCATCGGCCTCGGCATCGCCAACGCGATCGTGCCGAGCCTGATCGCGTGGCACGGCTGGGAGACGAGCTACCACCTCTTCGGCGGGATCTCGATCGCGTTCTCGGTGGTGCTGTACTTCGTGCTCAAACCCGGCCCGCTCGGCACACCGCCGGTCAGCCGGAGCACCTCGGCGCGCCGCCGGTTCCTGCCCGACTTCTCGCTCGTGCTGCGCAACCGCAACCTGCTGTTCGTGAGCCTCGCCGGGTTCTGCGCCTTCTGGGGCGTCTACGGGTTCGTCACGTGGGCCAACGCGCTCATGATCAAGGGCCACCACATCTCGCCGGGCACGGCGGGGCTGGTCGTGGTGATCTTCTCGGTCATGGCCGCGATCGCCAAGCCGTTGCTGGGGTTCCTCGCCGACCGGTTCTTCCCGCACAAGCGCAAGCTGCCGATCATCGCGCTGTCGGGCATCTTCGGCGTGCTGCTGATCGTGTTCGGCACTCTCGGCGCGACGTCGACGTTCTTCTGGATGGGCGCGATCCTGGGCCTGTTCGCCTACGCGGCGATCACCTTGCTCGTCGCGTTCGTGCCTACGCTGGTCCCGGCCACCGTCACGGGGACCGCGGCCGGCACGACCAACGCCCTGTGGCAGCTGGGCACCACCATCGTTCCCGTGGTGGTCGGCGCGGTGTTCGCCGGCACCGGGTCGTTCCTCGCGGCGTTCGCGACGCTGGGCGCGGGGCCGCTGCTGGCGATGGTCCTGATGCTCGGGGTGCGCGAAAGCCGTGGCGAGCCCGAGCCGGCGGGGGCGCCGGCCCAGGTCAGCGCGGGTCGAGCGCGTGGCTGAGGTTCGCCGCCGCCTCGCGCACGCGGTCGATCACGAGGGCCCGGCGTTCGTCGTCCATCCGGAACGCCGGGCAGGGTGCGGAGATCGCGGCCACGACCTGGCCGCCCTCGTGCACCGCGGCCGAAACGGCCCACACGCCCTGGTCGATCTCCTCGTTGCTGATCGCCCAGCCGCGTTCGACGTCGTGCTCCACCTCGCGCAGGAACTCGTCGCGACCGCGGGCCGGAGGCTGGGCGCCCGACTCGAGCGCGGCGTCGACGTAGACCGCCCGCTCGGCGGGGGTCCTGGCGCCCAGCAGCAGGCGCACGCTCGCGCCCCGCAGCAGCGGCAGCGGCTGACCCGGCTCGAACGACAGCCGGAACCGGCTCGGCGTCTCGATCCGGTGGAAGCACACGGGCTGCCCGGCGACCATCCGCATGAGCAGCACGGCTTCGCTGATCTGCTCGGCCAGCCGGCGCATGTGCGGCTCGGCCAAGTCCACGATGGGCGTGGCCTGCCGGGCGGCCCGCCCCAGGGCCGCGACCCGCATCGACAGGTGGTACCGGCCGCGGTTGCCTTCTTCGATGAGGCCCATTTCCCGCAGCATGGCGACGTAGCGGTGCGCCGAGGGCACGGGGACGTCGACCTTCTCGGCGAGGTCCTTCACCGACGCCGTCGGGTGCTGCTCGGTGAACGCGAACAGCATCTCCAAAGCCCGCCGTGCGCTGTCCGCTCCGGTTTTCGCGCCTGCCACCCGAGTGTCCTCACCTGCCGTCGGGAGTCCCGCCGAAGCTGACGCATTGGCTGGGACCTTGGTGGAAGCCTATCATCACATGATTGCGAATTATCACAGGTTGATACAGGAGGGCATGGTGTCCCACCCCGACGACGCGGTGAAGCGCTCGGTCTCGGCACGGATCTTCGCACTGCTGGACGTGGTCGCCGAAGCAGCCACGCCGCCGACGTTGAGCGCGATCGCCCGCGAGGCGAGCCTGCCGGTGTCGACCGTGCACCGGCTGCTCGGTGACCTCCTGCGCTCGGGCGCGCTCGTCCGCACAGCCGACGGCGGGTACCAGCTCGGGGAGCGCATCTGGCGCCTGGGTGTCGCGGCGCCGTGGGAACGCGAGTTCCGCGCGGCGGCCGCGGCCCACACCCACGCGCTCGCGCGGCGCACCGGCTCGGCGGTCGCCTTGAGCGCTCTGGACGGTACCCGCCTGTTCTGCCTCGACACCGTCGCCGGCCACGGAGAGACGGTCGTGCTGAGCCGGTCGGGCGACCCATCGCCGTTGTCGGCCACCAGCGCGGGGAAGATCCTGCTCGCCGGTGCGGCGAAGGACCGCGCGCCGGCCGTCCTGAGTGGACGGCTGCCGCGGTTCACGCCCTTCACCCCCGTCGCGCCCGGGCTGGTCCGGTCGCAGCTGGCCCGCGCGGCGCGGGTGGGGTACGCCACCGCGCACGCCGAGTACGTCGTCGGGTAGTCGTCCGTGTCGGTCGGGGTCGAGACCGGCCCGGACCGTGTCCCGCTGGCCCTCACCCTGCTGGCGCCGGCGTCGTTCCCGGATCTGGCCACGCTGGTCCGGCCGCTGCGGGACGCGGCGGCGGCGATCTCCGCCGCCCTCAGCTCACCGGCGCGGTCATCCCGGTCCGCGGCGCCGTGGCGAGCAGCAGTTCGGTGAGCTCCGATATCCGCGAGAAGAACGGCGAGTGGTCGGTGTCGAGCGAGACCACGTCCGTGATCCCGGCGGCGGTGTGCATCGCCCGCTGAGAGGCGATCGGAAGCGCCTTGTCCCGCAACGTCTCCACATAGGTCCGGGCCACCCCGTCCAGCGCGCCGTCCGGCAGCGACACCGGGTGTGTGTCGAACGCGAGGCTCTCCGGGACCAGCCGCGCGACCGCCCCGCGGGCGATCTCCGGATCGCACGCCTCGAAGAACGCCTCCACCTCGTGGGGCGCCGGCGGATACGTCAGCCCCGCGACGACGTCGATCTTCTTGCGCTGCGCGACGACCGACACACGGAACTGCTCGGTGGACGCGAGGTCGCGGAAGCTCTGCCCGTGGCCCGGCACGAACGCGCCCACGTATACGAGCCGCGCGATCCGCTCCGGTACCCGGGCGGCGACCTGGGTGGCCGTGATGCCACCCAGGCTGTGGGCCACGAGCACGACCTGCCCGGACGCCGCCTCGACAGACGCGCGCACCGTGGCGACTGCGTGCTCCAGCGTCGCGGCGCCGGCTTCGGCCGGGTCGGTGCGACCGGGCAGGTCCACCGCGTCGACGTGGTGCCCGCGTGAGCACAGATCCGCCGCGACCGCGTCCCAGCACCACCCTCCGTGCCACGCCCCGTGCACCAGGACGAACCGCGTTCCGGCCACTGCTCCTCCTTGAACGCCCCGTGGAAACCAGGTGTCCCAGGAAACCCCGGGCGAGCGTGCGCGCCAAGCATTTCTTCCCGCTTGGCGGAAATACCGGTCGCGGGGTCAACGGAAGGTCGGCGACGCGGTTCGCTCGGGTGGCTGGGGGAGTGCGAGTAGCTGATCGCCCCCTGCGTCGCGCCCGCGACTCGAAGTACATCAAGGCTTGCGGCTGCGGCCATTCGGCTAACCGCGCCGTCACTGTCCGGCAGCGTCCACATCGGAATATCGAACGGGTGCCGTGAGTCATCGGCGACGCCGCGCCCGAACGCGAAGACGAACTCGCCGAAATGCGGCATTCACGGCGGCCGAATGGGCGCGTTTTGCGAATGAAGTGGCGTGTTTCACAGTCGTACCAGTCCTGCGTGATCCGTGAACCGGCGCTCGAGCGGGCAGGTGAGCCGACGGCAAATACGGAGCCGGTGGCCACGATTCCCCAGCTGTGTCGTGGCAGTGCGCGCGCAAGGCCGCGTCGGTGATCGGTGCGGAAGACCGGCGCCGCCTTCAGAAGCTCGCCAAGGCGATGCGCGCGGCGGTGAAGGCCGGCGACATCGCCGCGTACAACGACATCAGCCAGGAATCGCACCACGTGATCCGCGAGCTGGGCGACCAGCGGACGGCCGTCGAGGTGCTGGAACGGCTGCGCTACCCCAGCGTGCGGTACCAGTTCCAGGTGTCGTTGCTGCCGGGACGGATCGAGGAAGGGCTCGCCGAGCACGTCAGCGTCATCGAGGCGGTCGCGTCGGGGGACGGGGACCGGGCCGAGGCCGCGATGCGAGCTCACTTGTCGAGCCTGGTCGGGTCCTTGCAGAAGCTCAGCGAGCTGGGCGGCCTGCCCAGGACGACGCTCGGTCGCACGCCGGCTTCATGACGCGTGCGGCCGGGCCGCGTGGAGATTCGTTTCGACGAGGTGATCGGCTTGGGTGAGCACGGAGCGGGGAGCGAAAGCGTGTCGGCTGCTCGGACACGGGAACTGCCGGGGCCGGTCGCCGGGCCGGTGCTGTCGCGTGCGGGCTGACATGGTGGGCACCGAAGGCGCGACGGGGCCGTCCGCGGAAGAACGAGAACAGCCGCTCGGGTCTACGGCGGCCCCTGCGATCAGCGACGCCATCCGCGACACGATCCTCCGGGGCGAGTTCGTGCCGAACCAGCGGCTGGTCGAAAGTGACCTGGCCGACCAGTTCGGCGCGAGCCGCAGCGCCGTCCGGTTCGCGTTGCTGGAGCTGATGAACGAAGGGCTGATCGAGCGGGTCCGGAATCGGGGAGCCCGCGTCCGCGCGGTGTCGCTGGACGAGGCCGTCGAGATCTGCGACGTCCGCCTGATGCTCGAACCGTTGTGCGCCTCACTCGCCGCGATGCGGGCCGACGCGTCCGAGCGTCGGGCCCTGCACGCCCTCGGGGCCGCCATGCGAGCCGCCGTCGACGACGCGGATCTGGCTGGGCAGTCCGAACTCAACCACCGGCTGCACACACTCGTGCGCAAGCTCAGCGCCCACCACACTGCGACGGCCATCCTGGAACGCCTGCGGGCGCAGTCCGTGCTGCACCGCTTCCGCCTCACCACACGGCCCGGCCGAGCTCGCGAATCCCTCACCGAGCACCTCTCCATCATCTCCGCGATCTGCGACGGAGACGCGGACCGAGCAGCCGACGCGACGCGCCGGCACCTGCGCGCAGTTCTCGATGCTTTGCAACAGACCGGCGCCACGCCGTAGACGTCGACTTGATCGACTCGATGAGGGCCGAAATCCGGTACGTGCGCGAGCACGGCGGCGGGGCGATCGTCAACACGTCGTGGAGCCTCGTCGGCTCGGGTGAGGTGAGCTCCAGGCACCCGTCCGCGGGCGGTTTCGGTCCGCGGCGAGGTGTCCACTGTCCGTAATACCGGCAGCCCAGGCGGCCGGATCCGACCTCGGCAGACCGATGTGCCGACCCTTGTGCGGCCCGGGATACTGGTCTAATCTCTCGGGATGCAGTCTTCAGACCACTCCGAGCGGGCCTCGCTGCCGCAGCGGCGGTACTTGCGCGTGGCTCAGGCGCTTCTGAGTGAGATCCAGCAGGGGGGTTGGACTGCTGGGGCTCGACTGCCCTCGGACCGCGATCTCTCCGCCAAGTTCGAGGTGTCGAGGGCGAGTGTGCGCGAGGCACTGTTCGCGCTGGAATTGAGCGGTGCCATCGTGGTGCGGCACGGCGACGGTACCTACGTGGCCGACCTGAGCCGGGGGCTGTTCAAGGGCTCCGGACGTGAAATCGGCTCAACGCCCGAGCACGTCATCGCCGCGCGGCTGGTGGTCGAGCCACCGCTTTCCCGCCTTCTTGCGGCAAGTCCCGGTGATCTTGACCTGGACAAGGTGCAACACGAGCTCAACCTGGCGGCCGGCTTGATCGACGAGCCGGCGCAGCTTCCCGACTTCGTCAACCACTCGATGGCGTTCCACGCCGACTTGGCCGCAATGTGCCCGAATCACATTCTCAGCCACTTCGCGTTGGAACTGGTCGAGATCGATCGGCAGCCCCTGTGGGTCTTGATCAACCAGATCGTGCTGCAGGACCGCGAAAATCGCCTCAAGTTGATCAACGATCACCAGCGCATCCTCGACGCGATTCGTAGTGATGGCCCGCGCGACGCGGAGGACGCCATGAGGGATCACTTGCGGCTGAACAAGGAACAGCTCTTCCCCGGACAGGCGGGTGTCGAGTGGCCAGGTCTCTGACCGCATCCCAGAAGAGGAATCATGACTGACAGTGTCACGGGAAAGTACGTCCAGGTCACCTACGATCCCGCGAATCCACCGGCTGACGGCCTGTTGCTGAGTGCGGCCGACGTCCCCGAGATCCAGAACTGCCTCGGTGTGGTGACGATCCCACCAGGATCGCCCAAGACCGACACGATCGCGCACGCCACTTCCGAGGTCATGTACGTTGCCCAAGGGGCTGGTCGGCTGCACACCGACCAAGGCGTTCTGGATTTCGAGCGAGGCCAGGCGATTTTCATCCCGGCGGCTTCGTGGCACGCGCTGGAAAACACCGGAGGCGAGGACCTCGTTTCCGTGTTCTCCTTCCCCTCTCCTTCGCGGCCGTCAACGCGCGCCCAAAGGGTGTCTTGAGGACCCGACAGGCAATACTCGAACGTAGGAAGTAGAATCATGGCATTCGATGCGAAAGCCGCCATGAGCAAAAAACCCAGGTCACTCGGTGAAATCATCGATGGCATGGGGCTCACCCGAACCCACTATCTGGCACTTGCTCTTGTGGTGCTGGGCGGCCTCTTCGAGGTTTTCGAGCAGCTCATTCTCTCGGCGCTCGGCCCCTCTCTGCAAAAAGATCTCGGCATCGATGCCTCCGCCTTGGCACTTCTCTCCACGGTAAGTCTCATCGCCATTGTCATCGGCGGCATCGTGGGTGGTGTAATCGCGGACGTGCTGGGCCGCAGGAGCCTGCTGGCCGTCAGCCTGGGAATCTACTGCCTGGGCTCGGTGCTGTCGGCCATGGCGCCCAACTCGACCGTTCTCGGTGTCACCCGGGTCGTGACCGGCCTGGGGGTCGGCGGTGAGATCGCGGTCGGGCTCACCTACCTGTCCGAGCTGACACCGACCAGGGTCCGGGGCGTATTCGTTTCCCTGTTCAACACGATCTCCGCGGGCGTCGGCTTGTTTCTCGCCTACGCCTACACGTTGCTCGTGATCGGCCCGTTCGCCTCGGCGGTCGGCGCCGGTGACAACGACTGGCGGTGGGCCTTCGGCTTGCTGGGGCTTCCCGCTGTCTTGATCTTCTTCTTCAGGCGGTATCTGCCCGAGACGCCGGCCTATCTCTTGAGCCGGGGCAAGATCTCGGAGGCGAACGAGGCTCTCACCCGCCTGGCGACCGGCAGGCTGCGCCTGCGAAGCGGTGAAATCCACCCCTATGTCGACAGTCAGACCGCTGCCGTCTCGGAGAGCGCACAGGGCGACGGGCCCGCGTCCCAGGCGTTGAAGAGTGTCCTCGCCAAGCCACTTCGCCGGCGCACGATCGCCTTGGGGATCGCGGCGTTCCTCGCGTGGGGCGCGCAGTTCAGTGTGGTGCTGCTGATGCCGATCATGCTGGTCAACCGGGGTTATTCGGTGCAGGGCAGCGTGACGTTCACCATGCTGCAGAACCTGGGCGGCCTCATCGGCTGCGCGATCGCCTCGTACGGCGGATTCGCCATTTCGCGCCGAACCGTGGTCTGTGTGGGTGCTGTGTGCAGCGCCGTTGCCGTGCTGGCCTTCGCCATCTTCGCCCAAGGCGATGCGCTCATCCTGACGCTGGGGTTTGTGTTCCAGATCTTCGTGCTCCTCGTCAACACCACCATCTGGACTTGGGCGCCGGAGCTCTTTCCGACCCGGGTTCGCAGTTTCGGAACGGCTGTCGTCGTCAACACCGGTTTTGTCGGCGGTGCGGTTCTTCCGTTGATCGCCAGCTCTCTTCTGCAAGGTGTCGGCCAGTTCTGGGTGTTCGCCATCGTGGCCGTGATGTATTTGGGGTTGGGGCTGGCGGCGCTGTTCGTTCCGGAAACCCATCGGGTTCCCCTCGAGGTACTTCACGGCTCCGGGCAGTGATTTCGTGAGTGAGGATATGAGGTCGATGCAAGAAATTTCGAGCAATCTGAGCCGGAACCTGGTCGGCTATGGCAAGGATGTTCCGGTCGTCCGGTGGCCCGACGCCGCCAATGTGGCCGTCAATCTCGTGGTGAACTACGAGGAGGGCTCTGAGTACTCCCACGAGATGGGAGATGGCGAGAACGACAGTCTTGCCGAAGTGGAGTACGCCTTTCCGGCTCATCTGCGGGATCTGGCCAAGGAATCGATGTACGAGTACGGCAGCCGGGTCGGCGTGTGGCGATTGCTTCGCCTCTTCGACGAGTACGACATCAAGGCCACCTTTTTCGGCTGCGCTGTCGCCTTCGAGCGCAATCCGGAGGTCGCCTCGGCGGCCCGGGAAGCCGGGCACGACCTGCTCGGGCACGGGTGGCGCTGGGAAGAGCAATGGCGGTTGTCGCGCGAGGAAGAGGCGAACCGGATCAAGAAGGCTGTCGCGTCTTTCAAGGAGACGTGGGGGGAAGCGCCCAGCGGCTGGTACTGCCGCTACGGCCCTTCGATCAACACGCGGGAATTGGTCGTGGAGCACGGAGGATTCCTCTACGACTCGGACGCCTACAACGACGATCTGCCGTATTACGTCGACGTGAGCGGAGTCCGGCATCTCGTCGTCCCTTATTCGCTGACCTACAACGACATTCAGGGAACCCGCTCACCGAGCCTGTTTCTCGACTACCTGAAGCGTGGCTTCGACGAACTGTGGCTCGAAGGCTCGAGGGGCCGTCCCAAGATGATGTCCATCGGCCTTCATCCCCGGCTGGTGGGGCAGGCGGCACGGACGGGTGCGTTGCGGGAGTTCATCGAATATGCCCAGGCCAAGGGTGGAGTCTGGTTCGCGCGCCGCGCGGATATCGCCCGCTGGTGGAACGAGCACTCGGCGGAATTCGTCAAGGGGCAGGCCTAGGTACTGCCTTCTCTGAGATTGAGATCGGCTGGCCGGTCCTGGGCATGGGACGGGTCTTTCGGTGGCAGGACGAGAAGCTCGGCCAACTCGTCCGTCGCGCCGAAATACCCGTCCCGGTATCACCGCCTACGGCGCCGGCGGTGAACGCGCCGGTCACCCTCGCCCGCCGCGATGCCGCCCCCAGCCGATGGCGGCGGCGGTGATCCCCGCGCTCACACCATTTCCCAGGCGGCACCTCCCTTGAACGCCTTCGGGGCGCGACCGGTGGCGGAGAGCGTGAGCAAGCCGCCGCCCATCAGGAGCCGGGCGCGCACGGTGAACGCGGGAAAGCCGGGCCAATTCCGGGTGCACCCAGCAGGTACAACAGTCCTGTGTTGACGGCGGCCAATGAGCTGACCGTCAGCAGCGGCGCGGCGGTCTTCGCGCTGCCCTCGGTGCCGTCGAAGCTCATCAGGCTCACTTGGCGGGATGGGGCGAGGAGGCCGGCGACGCCCATCGTAAGGGCGAGCGCGCCACTCGCGGCCACTGTCCACTGTGCACCGTTTCGGGGCCGTGCGGTCATCGACGGGGGCTCCGTTCGGTTCGGATGGTGACGACGATGCCGATCCAGTGCTTGTGCGGCGGCCGGAATCGGTCCGTCCACAGCACCAGCCGGGCGGCGAGGTACTTGCGGGTCATGAGCTTGCGGATGCGAGCGGTTTCGTCGCGGTCCGCCAGGCGAGCGGTTCCCTCGCCGCTCGACGCGTCGTCCGGGATGCGACCCTGACCGTCGGACGGGCTCAAGCGCACGCGGGCGTTGTTGCGGAGCCTCTTGACTTTCCCGCTGCCCGGAGGGGTGAGCATGCACACCCGGCCTTGATCGTCGACGGCGACGCCGAGAACGGTCGGCACCGCACGGCCGTCCCGCCGGAAGGTGGTCAGGCTGACGTGGTGGCTCTTGCCGAGCTCGCCGAGCAAGCTCATGCCCGCACCGCCGCCACGTCGAACCCGGACCGGATCCGGCCGGCCGGACCTTCGTCCGGGGAGACGTTCACCGAGCTCCCAGCTCGCCGCCGTCAGTCCGCGCACCGACGCGCACGCGCAGGTGCTGATCGGGGCGGTGGTCGGGCCCGCAACCGCGCGGCTGCGGGAAGCGGGCGGCCTGTGCGGCGGCCCCCGGCCCTGTTCGGCCGACCGTGTCGAGCGTCGGAATCGGAGCGTCGGCCCGACGAAGAAGCCGTCGCCGGTGACCGGTTCAGGAGCCTGGGCCACGTGGCGGCCGTGGTGGGGTCATTGCCGCGCAGGTGATCACGAGTGCGGCGAGGATGAGCAGCGTGAGGAAGAGTTCGACCAGGGCGTTGACGAGCAGTTCGGTTGCCATGGCTCAGTCCCGTCGGTGGTCAGCGGGCTCGGGTGTGCGGCGTGGCAGGAAGCTGGTTGCGGTGACCGTGGCCAGGATGAGGACGATCACCGCCAGGGAGATCGGGGTGGGGATCTGCGGCACGGCGGGCCAGACGCCGTGTGCCCAGTGCAGCACGAGTTTGACCCCGATGAACGCGAGGATGACGGCCAGGCCGTGGTTGAGGTGGCGGAGTTTCGCCAACGCCGTGTGCAGCACGAAGTACAGGGCGCGCAGGCCGAGCAGGGCGAAGGCGTTGGTGGCGAACACCAGATAGGGGTCTTCGGTGATGCCGTAGACCGCGGGCACCGAGTCGATCGCGAACACGACGTCGGTGGTGAACACCGCCACCACCACGACCACCAGCGGAGTGAACACCCGCCGCCCGCGCCGGCGCACGGTCAACCGGGCTCCCTGGTAGTCGTCGGTGATCGGGATGAACCTGCGCAGCAGCCGCACCGATCGCATCCGTGAGGGGTCCGGCTCGGTATCGGCGTCCGTGAGCGCCTGGTGCAGGATCTTCACCGCCGAGGCGAAGAGGACCAGCCCGAACACGAGGAACGCCCAGGTTCCCGCCGCCAGCAGTGCGGCGCCGGCCGCGATGAACGCCCCCCGCAGCACGAGTGCGCCGACGATGCCGTAGAGCAATACCCGCTGCTGCAGCGCGGACGGGACCGCGAACGCGGCCAGCAGCAGCATGAACACGAACAGGTTGTCCACCGACAGGGATTTCTCGACGACGAAGCCGGTCAGGAACTCCACCGCCTGGCCGCTCCCGAACGCGACCCACAGCCAGGCCCCGAACACCACCGGCAGTGCCAGGTAGAACACCGACCAGCCGACAGCCTCTCGCATCGACACTTCGTGCGGACGCCGCGTCACCATGAAGTCGGCGACCAGCAGCAAAAGCAGGACCGCGATGCTGATCAGCCACAACCAGAGCGACCCCACCGACTCGGCCGGAGCCGCCGCAACAACTTCCGCGGGCACAGGTACCTCCTCGAACGAGCGCGCACGGGCGCGTGTTCGAGGTCTCCTTCACCCTGTGCCGCCGACACCCTGTGTCACCGACCTGGGCGGGCTCCCGAGGACATCACCGGGATGTCCGTATTGACCGGGTAGCCCCTGCGGAAGTACTCCCCTCGCGGTCAGTATGGCTTCCCTGTTCCGTAAAGTAAAGAATCATTAAAGGTCAAATGGAGTTGCTTGGTCGTCGCCTTGCTTCGATTCTGAGGCGCCGAAAGTGCGCTGCGTCGACCGGAGTGGTTCCTCGACGAACGTGGCGGCGATCCCGCTTCCGCACCAGGTTCGACGCGGTGGGTCAGCCCGCGACGCCGAACCGCCTCGGCGCCGAGCACTGAGCGCCAGCATCCGCGGAACTGTTCAGCCCTTGCTGATGTATCAGTGATCGCTGTACTGTTCGGCACATGCTGACGTGCGAGACGCGGGGTGCGGCGCTGGCCCGGCTGGGCAAGGCGCTGGCCGACCCGACGCGGTGCCGGATCCTGGTGACGCTGCTGGACGGGGTTCGGTATCCCGGGCAGCTGGCCGAGCAGCTGGGCCTGAGCCGTTCGAACGTGTCGAACCATCTCGCGTGTCTGCGCGGCTGTGGCCTCGTGGTCGCGACGTACGAGGGGCGCCAGGTGCGGTACGAGCTGGCGGACGCGCACCTGGCGAAGGCGTTGAGCGAGCTGGTGCACGTGGTGCTGGCGGTGGACACCGACGAGGCTTGCCTGAACGAGGTCGCGCCCACGGCGTCGTCGGCGAGCGTGGAGGCGGCCCGATGAGCGACGCCCGCGAGCGCCTTAACCTGCCGCCGGCCACGCCCGAAACGGACGGCTGCTGCGCGCCGGCACCCAGGCCGACGACTGCGGTTCCCGCCGAACGCCGCGCTGTGCTGTCCCGCCGGGTGCGGCTGCTGGTCGCTGCCACGATCTCCTACAACGTCGTCGAGGCCGTGGTGGCGATCTCCGCGGGGTCGCTCGCGTCGTCGACGGCTCTGATCGGGTTCGGACTGGACTCGGTTATCGAGGTCGCCTCTGCCGCGGCGGTGGCGTGGCAGTTCTCCGGCCGCGATCCGGAAGCCCGCGAGCGAACCGCCTTGAAGGTGATCGCGCTGTCGTTCTTCGCGCTGGCCGCCTACGTGAGCGTCGAGTCGATCCGCGGCCTGGTCGGCGCGGAGCCGGCGGAGCACTCGACGGTGGGCATCGTGCTGGCGGCGGTGTCGCTGCTGGTGATGCCGTTCCTGTCCTACGCCCAGCGCCGCGCCGGCCGCGAACTCGGTTCCGCCAGCGCCGTCGCCGACTCCAAACAGACCCTGTTGTGCACCTACCTGTCCGGCGTCCTGCTGGTCGGGCTGCTGCTCAACTCGTTGTTCGGCTGGTCTTGGGCCGATCCTGCCGTCGCCCTCATCATCGCCGCGGTCGCGGTCAAGGAAGGCCGCGAAGCCTGGCGCGGCGAACACTGCTGCTGAACCCGGACCCGGCCCGCCGGCCGGTGAGCGCCGGGCGTGCTCAGTGTCAGAGCCGTGTCAGCCGGATGTCAGTCCCGTGCGGGATCGTGGCCGCTATCGCCACGAAATCCGTATCCCACCGTGGATCTGAGAGAACGGACACCGGGATGACAGTCGATCAGGTGCACAGGCCCGCGATCCGCGTGCAGGGCCTGAAGAAGTCCTACAAGAGCCTGGAGGTGCTGCGCGGGGTCGACTTCGACGTGGCGCGCGGCAGCATCTTCGCCCTGCTCGGCTCCAACGGGGCGGGTAAGACCACGATCGTGAAGATCCTCTCCACGTTGCTCAAGGCCGACGCGGGGACCGCCGGAGTCAACGGCTTCGACGTCGCCACGCAGGCGGCGAACGTGCGGGACTCCATCAGCCTCACCGGGCAGTTCGCGGCCGTCGACGAAATCCTCAGCGGGCGCGAGAACCTCGTTCTGGTCGCCCGGTTGCGGCACCTCGAGAACCCGGGTGGGATCGCCGACGACCTGCTCCGGCGGTTTTCGCTGTCCGACGCGGCAGCGCGGAAGGTGTCGACGTATTCGGGTGGCATGCGCCGCCGTCTCGACATCGCGATGAGCCTCATCGGGAATCCGGAGGTCATCTTCCTCGACGAGCCGACGACCGGGCTCGACCCGCAGGCCCGCATCGAGGTGTGGCAGGCCATCAAGACGCTCGCCGAGCACGGGACGACCGTGCTGCTCACCACGCAGTACCTGGACGAAGCCGAACAACTCGCCGACCGGATCGCGATCCTGCACGAGGGCCGGATCATCGTGAACGGCACGCTCACCGAGCTGAAGCAGCTGCTCCCGCCCGCCAAGGTCGAATATGTCGAAAAGCAGCCGACCCTCGAAGACGTCTTCTTCGCGATAGTCGGTCACAACGGCTCCGCAGCCGACACGGCGCCGGCCCGGGCAAGTGAGGAACGACGGTGACCAAACACTTCTTCGGCGACACCACTGTCCTGTTGGGACGGTCGCTGCGCCACATCACGCGCAGCGTGGACACCATCATCACGACCACGATCATGCCGATCGCCTTCCTGCTGCTGTTCGTCTACGTGTTCGGCGGCGCGATCAAGGCCGGGTCGGGTTCGTACGTGGACTACCTGCTGCCCGGCATTCTGCTCATCACGATCGCGTCGGGCATTTCCTACACCGCGTTCCGGCTCTTCCTGGACATGAAGAGCGGCATCTTCGAACGCTTCCAGTCCATGCCGATCGCCCGCTCGTCCGTGTTGTGGGCGCACGTGCTGACCTCGCTGGTCGCCAATCTGATCTCGGTCGTGGTCGTTGTGCTCGTCGCCCTCGTCATGGGCTTCCGCTCGGGCGCGGGTGTGCTGTCATGGCTCGCGATCGCCGGCATGCTGATCCTGTTCACCCTGGCGTTGACCTGGATCGCCGTGATTCCCGGCCTCTCCGCGAACTCCGCGGACGGCGCGAGCGCGTTCGCCTATCCGCTCATCTTCCTGCCGTTCATCAGCTCGGCCTTCGTGCCCACCGACACCATGCCCGGCCCGGTGCGGGCCTTCGCCGAGCACCAGCCGGTGACGTCGATCGTCAACGCCATCCGCGACCTGTTCATCGGGCAACCGGTCGGCAGCGGCATCTGGATCGCACTGGCCTGGTGCGTCGGCATCCTCGTCGTGGCTTACGTCTTCGCTGTCGTGACCTACCGCCGCAAGATCTCCTAGCCGGCGAGGGCACGCTTTCCGGAGTGGGACGGGCGTGGTCGTCAGTGGTCGGTGAGCGATCGGGTCGCCGGGCCCAGCGTGGACCACCCCATCGTCATGACGTCGACCTCGTCGAGGACGACGGTGCCGTTGCTGATCACCTCCCGCAGTTGGGGCAGGAATGCCCGGATCTTGTCCGGCCGGTCGATGAGCAGGACGAGGATGGGCATGTGGTCGGCCATGCTCAGGACCCGTGTCGTGTGGATCATGCGGTGCAGGCCGTACCCTTCGCAGCCGCGCAGCACCGTGGCCCCGGCGAGGCCGGCCTTGCGGGCGCGGTCGAGGATCTCGCGGTGCAGCGGTGTGTGCTGCCAGAGGTCGTCCTCTCCGATGAGGATCGTCATGCGCAACGCGGTTCCCGTGAGCTGCATCGTCATCGCACTCCCTCCCGAGTGGGTGGCCACCGCTGGACCGTGAAGGGGTAGGACTCGAGCTCGTCGATCACCACGGGAGCGGTGAGCTCGAGGTCATCCAGCTGTGAGAGGAACTCCCGGATCTTCTCGGGCGAGTCGACGATGACGATCAGCAACGGCAGGTCCGCGCCGAGCGGCAGCCGGCGTTGCGTGTGGATGCGCAAGTTCGCGCCGTAGCCGGCGATCCCGCGAAACACGCTCGCCCCGGCCAAGCCCGCCCGGCGCGCACGGAACACGATCTCGGCGTCCAGCGGCCGGTGACGCCAGGTGTCCCCATCACCAAGGAAGATCGACAATCGCAGAAACTGACTGGTTGTCGTCATGACGTCCTCCCGGTCCGCTGCAGCACGCATCGTCCAGGAAGCCATCAGCCGTCGCATCCGGCGGTTCGGGCCGTGTGGCCCCGGCGGGATCCATCGCCGCTACCAGTACATCCCCGCTGGTCCGATGGGTCAAGTGCCGAGGCGGATTCAGACTCGACCACCGCAGCGTCAGCTCCGCGAAGCGGCCAGCACTTCGTTGAAGGCTTCAGTCGACGACGGGTGCGTGTAGATCCCGTCGCGCAGATCCGCGGCGGTCACACCGTGCCGCATGGCCAGTGTGACCAGGTTGATCAGCTCCTGCGCGTCGACGCTGAGCAAGGCGGCGCCGAGGATCTGGTCCGTCTTCGCGTCGATGATGAATTTCATCAGCCCTCGGGTCTCTCCGAGGATCTTCGCTTTGGGCATCGCCACGATGTCCGCGACCGCTTTTTCCGCCACCTTCACCGCGTACCCCTGCTCGCGCGCATCCCGTTCGGTGAGTCCCACCCGTGCCAAGGGGGGCGTCAGGAAGAGCGTGTAGGGGATGTGCACGCGGTCGGCAGTGGATCGGCCGCCGAGGCCGGTGAGCTGGTCGGCGACGATCCTGCTGTCATCGAGGGAGACGTAGGTGAACTGCGGCCCGCCCTTGACATCGCCGACCGCGAAGATGTGGGGCTGGCTGGTGCGCAGGTGATCGTCCACTTCGACCGCACCGCCGGCCGTGGTCGCCACGCCCGCGAGGTCCAAGCGGAGGCCGTCGGTGGCGGGCTTGCGGCCGGCCGCGACCAGCACCGCGTCGACGACGATCGTGCCGCCGTCTTCACCCTGGCGGTAGTCGAGTCGGGCGCCCTCTTCCGTCTCGGACAACCGGGTGACCTGAGCGCCGAGGACGAACCGGACTCCGGTGTCGGCCAGCACCTGTTCCGCGGCCGCCGCGACGTCGTCGTCCTCGCGGCCCAGGATGCGTGGCGCCTGGTCGAGCACCGTCACCTCGCTGCCGAATTGCGCGAACATCGACGCGAACTCGATGCCCACGTGGCCGCCGCCGAGCACGGCCAACCTGCGCGGGAGGTTGTCTCGCCCGATGAGGTCGGTGCTCGTGTGGACGCGGGTGCTGTCGGCGAACCCGGGGATGGCGGGCAGGACGGGCTCGGCCCCGGTGTTGATGATGATGGTGTCGCCGGTCACGGTCAGGCGTTCGTCGCCGGCGCTGACTTCCACCGTTTTGGGGTCGACGAAGGCGGCCCGTCCGGTGAGGACCGTGACGGAGTCGATCGAGTCGAGGGTGGAGAAGTTGATGCCGCGCAGCCTCGTGGTCAGGTTCCGCGTCTTTCCGACGGCTTCGCCGTGGCCGGTACCGGTCTCGGCGTGGTGGATCAGCGACTTGGTGGGCACACACCCGACGTTGGGGCAGGTACCGCCGTACATCTGCGCCGACCGCTCGATCACGGCGACGCGCTTGCCGCGCCGTCCCATCGCGGCGGCCAGTGTTTTGCCCCCTCTGCCAAATCCGATCACGACGAGATCGAAGTGCGTGGAGTCCACGGTGGACATTGCTCTCCTCCTGGCTGCGCTGCGCGTCTACGTCCCGGCCGGGGACGCACTCAAATGTACGTACATTTGAATATAGGACAACGTACGCGCCGTGGGGTCGAGTGTGTCGGACGCGACAGCCCGGACGAAGTGACCGTCACCTCAAGGGGAACGGGGGCTTGCGGTCGTCGAGGTCATGGTATTTCTCCTGGTGAACTGTGAGTCTCAGGAAACCGGACCCGCCGGACGAGTCCGGCGCGGCGCTGTCACCCCTCAGGAAGCGTCCTGGACAACGCCGTGGTCCGCCCAATAGCGAACGTGCGGCAGATCGTCGTCGAGCCAGTAGGCGGTATCCTCGGTGACCACGAGAACCTCGCCCCATTTCGCGCCGATGTCGCCGCGGCCGATGTGCGGCTCGAACGCCCACAAACCCGGCTCACACGGCCGGTCGGACCTCGGCTTCCAGAAGGGCGCAGAGCGAACGTCCAGGCGCAGAGTCGATCCGACGACGTCGCCCGCCAGATAACTGACCGTCTGCGGGCTGAAACCCTTCACGTTGAACGTCGGCAACCGCAGGCCGGGCACTCGGCCGACACGGTGCGCGATCGCCGACCCGGGGTACATCGAGTGGATGTTCACATAACCGTGATCTTGGGTGTAGTCGTCCACCGTTTTGTCGATCCTGGCCTGGGTGTCCCCATTGCGCACCATCTCCAGAATCATCGGACGAAAGGCGGCGAGCTCCATTCGAGTTTCGTGGAATTCTTCGGTCGGTTCGCCCAGCGTGCACGAGTACCCGATATCGGCGGCTCCACCTCGATAGATGGGGCCGACGTCGAGGATGACCGCATCACCCTGCGTCAACCGACGACCGCTCGGCCGGTAATGTCCACTGGCCGTTTTGGCTGCGAAGAGGTCTCGGACCCGACGCGGAAGCGGCGGAAAGTCCAGGAACCGAGTACGGTCGCCGAACCAAACGAAGCCGTAGTGGAAGAAGTGGGAAACGCCACGCGCACGCAGCCAGCGCTCGAGCTTCCCGGCCGCCTGCTGCTCGGTGATCCCTTCGTGCAATTCGGCTTCGATCGCGAGAGTCGCGTCGAAGGCGAGACGTTGAGCCGCCTTGAATGCTACGAGTTCTTCGTCGGTGAACAGTTCGCGGGTCAAGGTCCGGTGCCTCCGGTGACGTCGATGTTGATCAGCTCCAGCGTCTGCGAGCCCGGTTCGACACTGAAGAGCAGAACCTGACGAAAACCCCACAGACCCGGACACAAGAGGGCCACCTTGCCGACCCGGCGCAGTCGAGTCCGAATTTGTGGGCTGCCGGTCACTCACCGCCTGGCCGGGACTTTGCCGATCACCAAAACTGGAAGCAGGAAGCCCCCGTCTCACTGGAGCCCTCGTGTGCGCAAGCGGCGACGCAGCAAGTGGATCGACCTCGGTTACCTCGTCGTCGACGATGACCAGTTACGACTGGGTGTGCGAAACGAACGGCGTACTGACTCGCGCCGAGCGTTCGACCGTCCGCACCGGCATGCGAGAATTCGTCCTGGAGACGATCGGTGGTTTCATCACGTGGCCGATGAACCGGCCGCGACCGAGGGAAACCGTCGTTCCGCAAGTTCCTGACACCGAAGTCGCGAGCGCTGCGGTCGAGATGGCCAAGAAGCAAGGCACCACGCTTCTCTTCCACGGCTACCGAACCTGGCTGCTCGGAACAGCGTTGGCTCAGGCGGACCAGGCCGAGATCGACCCGGAACTTCTGTTTGTGACGGCACTGCTGCACGACTCGGGAATGCTCGTCAGCGTGCCCGGGGAGGATTTCACCCGGCGATCGGCGGACACCGTTCTCGACGTTTTCGACCGCGCCGGCGCGCCGCGCCGCAGAGCCCTCGAAGCCGCCGATGCCGTGGTCGCGCACGCGACACCCGGCCTCGACAGGTCCACGGACCCGATCGGCTACTACGTCCAAGCCGGTGCCATGGCCGATCTTGCCGGCATCCGCAGGTGGCACCTGCCGCCCGGGGCCCTTGGTCAAGCCTATGCCCTGTACCCGTCCCACGACATCCACCGCACTCTTTCGGCGCTGGCTCGCCGAAATGCCGAAGAACTACCCGACGGTCGAATGTCGCTGCTCGTTCCGAAACCACTGGGCAAGGCACTTCGCTTGGCACTGAATTTTTCGACCGGATGACCGGCACGAATTCTACGGCCTGCCCGTGCTCTTGAACCGGTCGCGATACTGACTCGGCGAGAGCCCCAATCGGGCCACGAAGGTGCGGCGCATCGTCTCCGGGCTCCCGAATCCCGCGCCCGCCGCCGCCTCTTCGACGTTGTGTCCTGAATCCAGCAGCGACTTCGCGTGATCAAGCCTGACTTTCTCGACATACCTCGCCGGCGTCATGTCGAACTCCGCCTGGAAGAGCCGGATGAGGTGCCGGGCGCTGACGCCGACCCGGTCGGCAAGCCGGCCGGCGCTGTGATCCAGGCCGGGGTCCGCGGAAATGACATCGACGACGTCTCGCAGCGTCGGCGTCCGGGCGGGCTTGATCTCCAGCGGGGCGGAGAACTGCGACTGACCACCTGGACGTTGCATGAAAACGACAAGGTTTCGAGCAACGGCACGCGCGAGGTCGGGGCCGTTGTCGGCCTCGACCAAGGCCAGGGCGAGGTCGATCCCGGCGGACACCCCCGCCGACGTGAACACCCCTCGGTCCTCGACAAAAAGAGCATCCGGAAGCACGTCTACGTCGGGGAACGCACGAGCGAAAAGTTGCGCGTGGCGCCAATGGGTGGTTGCCCGACGCCCGGACAACGCGCCCGCGGTGGCCAGGGCGAAGGAACCCGTGCAAATGGAGACGAGCCGGCGAGTCCGCTCGCGAAGCACCCGGATGGCAGCCACGAGTTCTGGATCGATGGGGGCGCCGACAAGGACATCGCCGCCGCAGACCACGACGGTGTCCGCGCGCGCCACGCTGTCGGCGGGACCGTTGACGGGCATGGTCGACCCGGTCGAGGTGGCCACGGCCTCACCCGAGGGTGACACATAGGACAGCGAGTAGTCCGCGCCGAAGAGGTTCGCTTCGGCGAAGACCTCGGCCGGCCCGGCCACGTCCAGGCTTTTCACCCCGTCGAAGATGACGAACACCACGCTCCTCGAGCTGGGCACTGACCTGACCTCGCAATCGTCGAACCCGGCGCACGGTTGCCGAAGCGCCGGGTTGACTGAAGCGTTGCATCCAGCGCTCCCCGTGCCGAACCGATGTCCGGATCTGTGGGAACCCGGTCGGTTTTCGCTCTGCAGCAGAGTCCACCAGTCCCGCCAGACTGACAGAGCCCACTTGGAAGTCGTGGTAGGACAACGCTTCCTGCTCGGTCAGCCGACCTCATCACCCCTCGTCGCACCAGCAGGAAACTCGTCGACGACCACGCGAAGGACAGACACCGGAATCACGCGAAACCAGGTTGATCCGGTTTCATGCCGACTTCGGGTCGGGCAGATCAGCGCGGGGGAGCGAACCGGGTCGGTGAGGAAAGCGGTGCTACGTTTTTCGGCCGTTCGCCGATCACCGGCGACATGACCACGGTCCCCGCGCCGCCCGTCGGGCGCGCACCCGGCGCTCTGGGCCGCTGGCTCGCCGGCGGTGCGCTCGTAACCGTGACCGCCGGCCTCGCTTACCTGCTCTCGGCGGCCGGCGGTTCGCTGCCGCACCTGCTTCCCGGCTACGACGTGTGGCAGGAGCAGGCGTACGCCCGGCTTCCCCCGTTCCTGCGCTGGTGCCTCGGCGACACTACCGAGGCACAGTCGTTCAAGACCGATCTCGGGGGGCTCGGCCTGCTCGCCGGCGGCTGGATCGCGCACGTCGGGGCGACCCGGCGGCGCCGCCGGGCCGGGTTCCCGATCGCTGCCGGCACCGGGTTGTGGCCGTGGCTCACCGGATCGGCGCTGCTCGGGCTGCTGCTGTCGAACCTCGCGTGGGGCTGGACGATCCCCGCCACGGGCGCGTGGCAGCCGACGTTCGTCGCGTTCGTGTCGAT
Source organism: Amycolatopsis sp. NPDC051372 (assembly GCF_040682095.1). Taxonomy (NCBI): domain Bacteria; kingdom Bacillati; phylum Actinomycetota; class Actinomycetes; order Pseudonocardiales; family Pseudonocardiaceae; genus Amycolatopsis; species Amycolatopsis sp. NPDC051372. The sequence continues at coordinate 13,064 of NZ_JBFBAF010000011.1, read as the reverse complement.
CCCGCCCGCGGTCGTGCTGATCTACGGACCGGGCTGGCGCGTGGCCCTCACCGGCGCGGTCCTCGGCGTCGTGCTGACGACGCCGATCGCGATCGGACTGGTCCAGTTCGTGTGCTATCCACTGGGGCTGCCCACCTCGATCGGCAACGCCAGTGGCATGTGGCTCAGTGCGCTGCTCGCGTTCCCCCTGTGCCGGATACTGCCGTGGTTTCCCCGCCGGCCGACACCGGTACCCGATCCGGTCGATCCGCCACGCCAAGGACCTGCGTGGGTCATCCGCCGCGTACTGGCCGACTTCACCGAAGCACCGTTCCACGGCAACGAAATCAGTTCGGCCGGTCTGCTCGTCGGCACGCTGCTCTCGTACCTGCTCAACCCGCTGACCCCGGTGCACGGCACCGCGCTGCTCCCGGCACTGCTCACCACGCAGTTCCTGACCTCCACGCTCGGCGTCCTGCTCTACCGCCGCCAGTGGGCCCGACACGGCTGGTACCCGACTTTCGTCCCCCTGGTCTCCGTCGCGCCCGCCGCAGTGTTCACCTACGGCCCCACAGTCCCGGCCATCGTGGGCGGCGCGGTCCTGGGCGCGATCCTCGCTCCGCCCCTCGCCGCGTACACGTCACGAAGGCTCCCGGACACGGTCCACCCCTTCGTGGGCAACGTCGTGTCCATGACGGTGTGCACGGCGGCGGTGGTCCCTGCCCTCGGGTTGGTTCCCGGATTCGTCCGCTGAGGGCAATCAAGACGGGCTCGAATGACTCATGCCGCGGAGATCTCCCGGCTCCTCGCGGGGATCGCCCCGACGTATCGATGCACGAGGAACCGTGGAATCTCTACCGCGAAGGGTCGGCGGCGACGCAGCTTTGGCGCCTTTTCAAGCGCTGTGGTGACAAGGAACAGACGGGGCACGGCCAACACACTGCTGACCCGGAAGCGGCCGCAGCTGCTGCCCAGCTTTAACCCACGAGCAGCGCCACCTCGGCCGTGACGGTGCGGGCATCGGTGAAGCAGGGTTGATCGCTTTCTTCGGCGTGCTGAGCAGCTGGTCGAGCAGGACGGCGAAGCTTGTCGCCGATGCGCACCACGGCCGGCCGGTTCCACGATCCACCCAGCCCTGATCCAGGGGTGGGCATCCCGGTGAGGGAAGCCCACCCCCGGCATGTCACAGCAATGCGTCCAGGGTGATCGGCAGGGATCGCACTCGTACGCCGGTCGCGTGGTGCACCGCGTTGGCGACCGCGGCTGCCACGCCCACCAGGCCGACCTCGCCGACCCCTTTGGTCCCGATCGGGTTCATGCGGTCGGGCTCGCCGACGAAGGTGACGTCGATGTCGGGGATGTCCGCGTGCACGGGGACGAGGTAGTCGCCGAAGGTCGCGTTGGTGATGCGGCCGGTGGTCGGATCAGTGACCGTTTCCTCGAACAGCGCCATGCCGATGCCGCCGATCACGGCGCCGATGATCTGGCTGGTGGAGGTCTTCTCGTTGAGGATGCGGCCACCGTCGATCACCGACACCACGCGCGTCACGCGGATCAGGCCGAGGTCCTCGTCGACCCGGACCTCGGCGAAGTGCGCTCCGAACGCGCCGGCGGGCGCCATGCCGAGGTTATGGGGATCGGCCGGGGTGCTGCTCCCTTCGGCGGACAGGTCCGGCAGTCCGTGGCGGGCCAGGATGGCGGTGTAGGTTTCGGCGCGCTCCGGCTCGTCGCGCCGCCGGATCCGTCCGCCGGCGGCGACCACGTCCGCGAGGTCACTGCCGCGCAATGGTGATCGGGCGTCGTCGCGCACGAGGTCGAGCATCGCGCCGAGCAGCCGCGCACAGGCGTTGTGGACGGCCGAGCCGAGTGCGCCGGTGAGGCCGGACCCGCCCGCCTGCGGTGCCTTCGGCAGGTCCGAGTCGCCAAGGTCGAAGCGCACTCGCTCAGGTGGTATGCCGAGCAGTTGCGCCGAGAGCTGGGTCATCACCGTGTAGGTCCCGGTGCCGATGTCGATGGCCGCGCTGCTGACGGTGGCCCGCCCGTCGGCCGCCACCGTCGCCCGTGCCGAGCACGGCGCTTGGTACCACGGGTAGCTCACGCCCGCCATGCCCTGGCCGACCAGCCAGCGCCCGTCGCGCAGGGTGCGCGGCTCGGCCGGACGCCGGGACCACCCGAACCGCTCGGCTCCCACGGTGTAGCACTCCCGCAATGCCTTGCCCGACCACGGCAGGCCCAGCGCGGGATGGGTGTCGGCGTAGTTGCGCAGCCGCAGCTCCACCGGGTCCATCCGCAGTGCCAGCGCCAGTTCGTCCATCGCGGATTCGAGCGCGAAGTTCCCCTGTGCCTCGGCCGGTGCCCGCATCGACACCGGGGCCGGGACGTTCACCCGCACCTGCTGGTCCCACGTGCGGACGTTCGGGCAGGCGTAGGCCACGGCCGAGCCCGCCGCGAAGGGCTCGTAGTCGTCGTCCTCGACGGCCAGCAGCGAGCGGCTGCGGTGCTCCAGCGCCAGCAGACGGCCGTCGGCGCTCGCGCCGAGCCGCACCCGCTGGACGCCTTGGGGCCGGTGGCCGACCGAGGTGAACATCTGCGGCCGGGTCAGCACGAGCTTCACCGGCCGGCCCAGTTCACGTGCCGCCATCGCGGCGAGGATCACGTGCGGCCACGCCCGCAGACCGGCACCGAATCCGCCGCCGACGAACGGGCTGAGCACCCGCACCGACTCCTCGGGCAGGCCGAAGACCACCGCGAGCGTCTCCTGCACCATCGACGGCCACTGCGTCGAGTCGTGCACCGTGAGCCGATCGCCTTCCCACTCGGCGAGGGTGGCGAACAGGCCCAGCGGGTTGTTGGTGTTGTCCGACGTGGCGTATTCGGCCTCGACCGTCACGTGCGCCGCGGCCAGACCCGCCGCGAGGTCACCTCGCTCGCGGTCCAGGCCCCACGGGTTGTCGACGATGACCGCACGAGGATCGTCCGGGTCGAGGACCGGTTCGGCGGCCGCGTACTCGACGCGCACCAACGCCGCGGCCGCATCGGCCTGTTCGCGGGTCTTCGCGACGACCAGCGCGACGTGCTGCCCGTGGTGCAGCACGCGGTCGTCCTGCAGCGGAGCCGGCGGCGACACGCCCAGCGGGGTCATCGGGCCCCGGACCAGCGAGGGTGCGTTCAGATGGCTGAACACCTTCACCACTCCGGGTGCCGATTCGGCGGCGACCGCGTCGATCGCGGTGATCCGTCCCGCCGCGACGGTGCTCCGCACGAGGACGGCGTGCGCTTGTCCGGGCGCGCTGAAGTCCGACGGGTAGGGCGCCTGACCGCTGACCTTGCGAGGCCCGTCTACCCGGTTGAGCCCGGCGCCGATGAACGGCAGCGCCTGGAAGGTGGTCATTGGGACATCTCCGATACCGTCTGGAGCTGCCGGACCAGGGCCCGTTTGGCCAGCTCGACCTTGAACGCGGTGCCCGGCACGGTCCATGCACCCGTGACCGCAGCCGCCGCGGCCTCGCGGAAGCTCGTCCCGGTCGCCGGTGCGTCCCGCAGCACCTCCTCGGCCGCCAGGGCCCGCCAGGGCTTCGAACCGACGCCGCCGAGGCCGATCCTCGCCTTGCTCACGACTCCGTCCTCGATCTCGAGTGCTGCCGCCACCGAGACCAGGGCGAACTCGTACGACACCCGGTCCCGGACCTTCAGATAGCCCGAGCGCGTGGTCTCCGGCAACAGCGGGATCTCGACCTCCGTGATCAGCTCACCGTGTGCCAGCACGGTTTCGGAGCTCGGCGTCGTGCCCGCCTCCAGGTAGAACTCCGCAAGCGGCACGGTCCGCTTTCCCCGGGCGCTCTCGAGGTGCACCACGGCGTCCAGCGCGACGAGGGCCACGGCGAGGTCGGAGGCGTGCAGGGCGATGCACCGCTCGCTGACGCCGAGGATGGCGTGCATCCGGGCGGGTCCGGTGACGGCGGCGCAGCCGGACCCCGGCGCACGTTTGTTGCAGGCGGAGACCGCCGGGTCGCGGAAGTAACGGCAGCGCGTGCGCTGCAGGAGGTTGCCGCCGATCGTGGCCATGTTCCGCAGCTGCACGGAGGCTCCGAGCAGGAGCGCCTCTCGCACCACGGGCAGCCGGTGCGTGACGAGCGGATCCGCGGCCAGGTCCTCCATGGTGGTCAGTGCGCCGACGCGCAGCGAGTGCCCGGTGCCGAGGACCCCGCGCAGCGGCAGCCCGGTGATGTCGACCAGTCGGTCGGGTGCGAGGACTCCGTCTTTCATCAGGTCGACCTGGGTGGTGCCGCCGGCGAGGTACGCGGCGCCGGCGCGCTCCGATGCCGCCAGCGCGTCGGCTACCTCGGACGTCCGGACGTACTCAAACGTGCGCATCGGTACCTCCGGTGTCCGCCACTTCCCGGATCGCGGCCACGATGTGGGGGTACGCGGCGCAGCGGCAGAGGTTCCCGCTCATGAACTCGCGGATGTCCTCGTCGGTCTTCGCGCGGCCTTCGGCCAGCAGTGCCACGGCCGACATGATCTGGCCGGGTGTGCAGTAGCCGCACTGGAAAGCGTCGTGCCGGACGAACGCTTCCTGCATCGGGTGCGCGCGCCCGTCGCGGGAGAGCCCCTCGATGGTGGTCACCTCACGGCCTTCGCATTGGGCGACGAGCGTCAGGCACGAAAGCACCCGGTGCCCGTCGGCGAGCACCGTGCACGCGCCACACGCACCCTGGTCACAGCCCTTCTTGGTGCCGGTGAGGTCCAGCCGGTCACGCAGAGCGTCGAGCAACGTGACGCGCGAGTCGGCGACCACCACCCTCGGTTCTCCGTTCACGACGAGTGCCGTGATGGTCTCGGTGGCGCCTGGGGCGAGGGTCCGCGACGCCGTGCTCAGCTTGGGCGTAGAGGTCATCCGTTCAGAGTGGGCCGCGGCGGCCGTTCCCGGACCCGGGAGTCACCCCGGTCGGTCTCGGTCGGGCCCGGGGTAAGTCGGCCTCGGGAGGGTGCGCAGCTGTTTGCGCGACGTGACGCCGAGCTTGCCGAAGACCTTGCCCAGGTGCCATTCCACCGTGCGCGGACTGAGGAACAGCCGTGTCCCGATCTCGGCGTTCGACAGTCCTTCCCGCACCAGCCAGGCGATCTGCACTTCTTGCGCGGTGAGCTCGGAGCTTCCTTCGGGAGCGGGCCGGCGCGGCAGTTCCCCGCCCGGCCGCAGCTCCCGCTCCGCCCGCCGCGCGAACGCGGCCATCCCCATCTGTGTGAACAGGTCGTGTGCGGTCCGCAGCTGCTCGCGCGCGGCCCGCCGCCGCCGGTTGCGGCGCAGCCACTCGCCGTACAGCAGGTGGGCTCTGGCCAGTTCGCCACGCACGCGCGTCCGGCCGAGCCGTTCGACGGACTCCACGTAGTTGTCCTCGGCGACCGAGCCTTCGGTGACCAGCGCCCGGCAGCGGGCCTCGATGCCGAGTGCCCATTCGGTGCCACTGACCCTGGTGTGCGCGGAAAGCCGTCGGAACGCTTGGGCAGCTTCACGCGGCTGCCCGTTCCGGGCCGTCGCTTCGACGCGTTCGGCCAGCATCCACAGGCCCGCTCCGACCAGCAGCTGTTCCTGCCCCGCGAGGTCGGTCGCGACCACCGCGTCGGCGTAGCGGCCCACGCTGTTGCCCAGCAGCGCCTCCGCCCACGCGTAGATCTGCGCCCCGGCGCCCTCACCGCGAGCCAGCACCTCGCCGCGGGTGGCGGCGACCATCGCCGAAGTCTCTTCCTCGCGGCCCTGCCAAGCGGCGAGCATGACCGCTCCGTAAGGCGCGAGACCGACGCCGATCGCCCCGGCGAGCTCGTCGATCTCACCGACCAGTGCGGCCGCCTCGGCCAGCTCGCCCAAGACCACGTGCACCGCCACCCGCGAGGTCACGGCCAGCGGCAACGTGGTGAGCGCCCCGGCCGCACGGGCCCGCTCAACGTGGTGTGTCGCGAGCCGCTCCCAGCTCCGGTAGTCCCACAGGTCGGGTGCGGTGGTGCCGGCCAGCCAGAGCCAGCTCAGCTCGTCCACGCCGGCGTCGGCGTCGGCGCAGAACGCCCGCAGGGCCCGTTTCAACAGTTCGCTGCCGGTCGCGAGCTCACCGGTGTCGCGAGCGGCGAGGCCGTCGAGGAGCAGGTCCGCCGGGGTGGGCGGGCCCGGCGGGGCGGGGGCGCGCCGGGCCGCTTCCGCCACCTCCACGACGTTGCCCCCGACCGCGAGGTGGAGCGCGAACCGCGCTGCCGACAGGGCCTGCAAATAGGTGTCCCTGGCCAGGCGCGTGTCGAACGACTCCAGCTGCTGCGCGGTTTTGAGCAGCAGCATGGGCGCCTCCGCACCCCGGCTGACCGCGAACGCCACCTCGGCTCTGAGCAGGTTGATCTTCGCGTGGCGCAGGTCGTCGAAGCTGCTCGCCTGTGCCACCGACAGCAGGCCGAGCGCCCTCTCGGGCGCGCCCGCCTCGAACGCCGCCCGCGCGGCGGTGAGCGCCCGCTCCGCCCGGCTCACCGGGTCGCGGGTCAGCTCGGCCGCGCGAGCCAGGAACGCCGCCGCGGCGGGAAGGCCGCCTCGTGCCTGCGCGCGGTTCGCCGACCGTGCCAGCTCGGCCGCGACCTCCTCGTCCGGCCCGCCGACGGCCCGGGCCCGGTGCCACGCCCTGCGGTCCGGATCGGACTCGGGGTTCGTGCACTCCGCGAGCGCCCGGTGGGCACGCTGCCGCTGCTGCTCCGTGGCACCGTCGTAGACCGCCGAGCGCACGAGCGGGTGCCGGAACCCCACCCGCGCGCCGAATTCGACGAGGCCCGCCGACACTGCGGGGGCTGCCGCGTCGACCCCCACACCCAGCCGTTCGGCGGCACTCCACACCAGCACCGCGTCGCCGAGCGGGTCGGCCGCCGCGACCAGCAGAAGCCATCGGGACGCTTCCGGCAATCGCGTGACCCGCTCCTGAAAACTCGCCTCGATCCGGCCCGGCGAATCCCGGGCGGCCGGCAGGCCGAATCCGCCGGCGAGTTCAGAGGGCGGCATGCTGCGCGGCAACTCCAGCAACGCCAGCGGATTTCCCCCGGCGTCCGCGACGATCTGCTCCACCACGCGCTCGTCCACCGGCCCCGGCAGCGCCATCCGCAACAGGGCCCGGGCGTCCCCGGCGGGCAGACCCAGGACCGGCAGCTCGGTGACGCCGATCAGCACGGCAGCCGGCACCTGTTCTCGCGTCGCGAAGACCAAGCCCACGGATTCGGCGAACAGCCTGCGCGCCGCGATCGCCAACGCATGAGTTGAAGCGTGATCCAGCCACTGCAGGTCGTCGATCAGGCACACCAGCGGGCGTTCGGCGCCGGCGTCGGCCAGCAGACCCAGCACGGCCAGCCCGACGAGGAGCCGGTCCGGCGCCGGACCCGAGGTCAGTCCGAAGGCCGTGCTCAGCGCCTGACGCTGCGGTGCCGGCAGCGTGTCCAGCTTGTCCAGCAGGGGCACGCACAGCTGGTGCAGCCCGGCGAACGGCAGTTCCATCTCGGCCTCGACGCCGGCCGTGCGCAACACCCGACACTCCGCGGCGTGAGCGGCGACGTACCGCAGCAGCGCGGTCTTGCCGGCACCGGGTTCGCCGACCAGCAGCAGCGCACGGCCCTGCCCCGCCCGGACGGCTCCGACGAGCCCGTCGAGCGTTGCGCACTCCCGGTGCCGGCCCAGCAGCACCTGATCGCCTCCGTCCACCAGGTTTGCGGCTGCCCCACGTGGACGGGGCGCTGCCGCGGAGGACCAGTTTATGGCGCGATGGGCCGCGTGGGACGTTCCCCGAGGTGATGGGGGTGCCCGGGCCGGCACGCTGACTGCCCGGTGGTGAATCAACGGCGTGGCGCGCAGGGCAGGGTGTCCACACTCGCATCCGCGTTTTCACAGTCTATTGTGGACTGCACCGTTCCGCCCGACGTCAGCCGTCAGCGGCCCACTCGCGCCGAATGCTCCACATCACGCGTGTTCGCAGGTCAGGGCCGTTGAAACACGGTGGCGGCATTGCTTCTGCCGCAGCGCGGACGGATGCTGACCGGCATGACCGAAATGGAAGAGAGCGAGTGGAAAGCCTTCATCGCGGTAGGTACCCGCACGGGCAAGGTGGCGACCGTGCGGGCGGACGGTGCCCCGCACGTCGCACCCGTGTGGTTCCTCCTGGACGGCGATGATCTCGTCTTCACCACGGAGAACGTGACGGTGAAAGCCCACGACCTCATCCGCGACGGACGGGCCGCGGTCTGCGTCGACGACGAGGTGGCTCCCTACTCCCACGCCGTCCTGTGGGGACACACGGACATCTCCGAGGACCCCGGAGAGTTGCGCACCTGGGCGACCAGCATCGCGGCGCGATACATGGGCGAGGACCGTGCGCGCGAGTTCGGCGAACGCAACAGTGTTCCCGGCATGCTGCTCGTGCGGATGCGCATCGAGCACGTGAGCGCCTATGCGGCCATCGCCTGACTTGAGCCGTCCTTCGAGCGAGAAAATTTTCAAGGTCGCGCCTGCTGTTCCCGGCGCCCGTCAATTCAGAACGTGGTCCTGTTCCCGGCGTTCGCTGACGGTGAGGACGGTGCCGAGGTAGTCGGCGATGGCGTCTCTGTTGCGGGTCAGGAATTCGATGCGTTCGGACAGCCGGGCTTGTTCGTGTTGCAGCGTGACGATCATCTCGGGCGTCACGAACGGCGCGTAGATGGTGTGCGGCTTGTCCAGGCACGGCAGGAGCTGCTGGATGATGCGGGTCGGGAGGCCGGCGTCGAGCAGTCCCTTGATCTGCTGCACGACGTCCACGTGCGGCTCGCCGTACTCCCGGTAGCCGTTGAGGGAGCGGCTGGGCGCGAGCAGTCCCTGCTCCTCGTAGTAGCGCAGTAGCCGACGGGATACGCCGGTGCGCTCCGCGAGCTCTCCGATTCTCATGTGCTCCAGCCTACCTTGACCTTCACATCGATGTGAGTGTTGAGACTTGCGGTAGGGATCGCCACAGCAACCACTGCTACCTCGGAGGTTTCGAATGAAACTCGGACTTCGCCTGCCCCAGCGACTGGGAGTGGACCTGCAACACGACGTGGTCGACGCCGCCAGAACGGCGGAAGCGGCCGGATACGCGAGCTTGTGGACCTATGAACAGTTGCTGTTCCCGGAGACGCCCATCGAACCGTATGCGCCGCCGAACGTGCCGTGGCCGGAAAGCGGGCGGCAGACGGCCGACCCCTTGGCGGTGCTCACGGCCGCGGCGGTGGTGACCGAGCGGGTGCGCCTCGGTACGGCCGTGCTGATCGCGGCCCTCCACACCCCCGTCCCGCTGGCGAAGGCGTTGGCCACGGTCGATCAGATCAGCGGCGGCCGCGTCATCGCGGGCATGGGCGCCGGCTGGTCCAGCGACGTGCTCCGGGCCACCGGCGCCACCCGAGCGGATCGCGGCCGGTTCCTCGACGAAACGCTGGACGTCTTCGATGCCGTGTGGGGCCCGGATCCGGTGACCATCCGGAGTCCGCGCGTCGTCATCGACAAGGCCTCGGTCCTGCCCAAGCCCGCTTCGAAAATCCCCGTGATGCTCGCCGGCGGTGCCAGCAATCTGGGTCGCAGCTCCAGTTCCACAGCCCTGGAGCGCATCGCGAAACGTGCGGACGGCTGGCTGCCGCTGCTCACCACACCCGGGCCGGCCGGAGCCGCGGCGTTGCGGGAGAACTGGGACCGCATCCGGGAAATGGCTGCCGGGTACGGCCGGGACGCGAGCCGGATGGAGCTGGTCGTGGTGGGAAACGTCACCTTCACCGACCGTCCGGCCGGATCCGACCGATCGGCGTTCGTCGGCACGCTCGATCAGATCCTGGAAGACATCCACACGGCCGAAGAGGCCGGCGCGGACGAGCTCATCGTGGACCTGAACCTGCAGGACTGGTTCACCAGCACAGGGCAGATGCTCGAGAAGGCGGTGGAGATCCGCGAACGGGCCGCCGCCTGACCGACGGTGCCCGCGGGTCAGCCGGCCTCGGCGAAGTCGGTCGAGGCGGCGACGTCGGTGACGACGTCGAGCAGTGCGTGCAGCGCGGCGGAGTCGTTGCCCACCAGCCAGACCATCTCGGTGGAGACGAACTCTCCGGCGATCGGCACGAAGACCACACCGGAGCGGCGCAGGCTGCTGGCCGACTGGGCGAGACGCGTGATCCCGGTTCCGGCCGCGACGAACCCGAGCAACGCCTGCACGCTGGCGTCCCGGTGGACCACGTCGGGGGTGAATCCGGCGGCCTGGAAGGAGCTGTCGAACGCCTGGTGCCACGGCTCCCACGAGCTGCGCGGGGTCAGGACCCAGCGTTCGCCGGCCAGCTCGGAGAGCGTCAGTTCGGCGTGGTCGGCGAGCGGGTGATCTTCGGGCAGGACGGCGCACACCGATTCGACCACGAGTGTCCGGGATTCCAGACCGGCCACGAGCGGCGGTCGCGTGAACGCGACGTCGTAGCGTCCTTTCTGCAACCCCTCGACCAGCGGGGCGATCGTCGTCTCCTCTGTCGTCAACCGGAGCCCGGGCAGCCGTTGCCGGACCGCGCGCACCACCGGCGGCAGCAGGTAGTTCGTCGTGGTCGCGAGGAACGCGAGGCGCAGGCTGCCGACTTCGCCGCGCGTGGCCCGGGCCACCAGATCGAACGCTTCGTCCGCCCGGGCGAGCACCGCGCGGGCCTCGGGGAGGAACAGCGCGCCGATCGCGGTCAGGCGGGTGCCGCGGGTGTCGCGGTCGAAGAGCTTCACCCCGAGCATGCGTTCCAGCAAGGTGATCTGCTGCGACAGCGACTGCTGACTGATCAGGAGCTGCTCGGCCGCCCGCGTGTAGCTGGACTCCTCGGCGACGGCGACGAAGTACCTCAGCTGCCGAAGATCAGGGGTCACAGGAAAAGCCTACAACCACGACAGGTAGCCGGTGTTGGACGGCACCGAGCTCTCGAGACGACCATTGGCCTCGGTAAACACCAACGTGAAAGGCATGTGAATGACGAACGAAACACCGGGCCGCGTCTGGCTGATCTCGGGCTGTTCCAGCGGTTTCGGCCGCGAGATCGTGCGGGCCGCGCTGGCCGCCGGTGACCGCGTGATGGCCACCGCGCGCCGCCCGGAGACCCTCGCCGACCTCGCGGAAGCCGGAGGCGACCGGGTCAGCACCGCGGCGATGGATGTCACGGACCCGGCGTCCATCCGCGCCGCGGTCGACGCGACGCTGGCCGTGTTCGGCCGCATCGACGTGCTGGTGAACAACGCCGGGGTCAGCGTGATCGGTGCCGTCGAGGAAACCCCGGTCGAGTACTTGCGCAGCATGTTCGACGTCAACTACTTCGGTGCTGTGCAGCTGACCCAGGCCGTCCTCCCCGTGATGCGCGAGCAGGGGAACGGCACGATCGTGGTCATGAGCTCCATCGGCGGCCTGATTACCTTCCCGGGCCTGAGCGGCTACAACGCCACCAAGCACGCGCTCAAGTCTCTGGGCGAGGCGCTGTCGCTCGAACTGACCCCTCTCGGCATCCGGGTCATGGTGGTGGAACCGGGGATGTTCCGCACCCAGTTCAGCACCAGTCTGCAGTGGACCCCCGAGAACCCCGCCTACCACGCGACCTCAGGCGAACTGCGGCAGATGGTCAAGAACGTCGTGGGCCAGGAACCGAACGACCCGGCCAAGGGCGCCGCGGCGATCGTGAAGGTCCTCCAGTCCGAGAACCCGCCGCTGCATTTCCTCCTCGGTGAAGACGCGATCGACGGCCTGCACCAGCACAACGAGGCACTGCTGGCCGACGTCGCCACGTGGGAGTCGCTCAGCCGGACGACCACGATTTCCTGACCAGCGGACATTGTGGACGGATTTCACCTTCCGCGGTGAATCCGGTGTGACCCTGGCGACCTCCCGGATACGCCGGGAGGTCGCCGGCGCTGGTTCTCGACCACGGCTATCTCCGTGCACAGTGGACACAATGCCTGATCAGCACCACCAGGAACGGATACATGCCTGAGAAGAACCGGGAACTCGCCGATTTCCTGCGCCGCGCCCGCAGCCAGTGCGATCCGGCCCGGCCCGGACTGCCGACGGATTCCCGGATCCGGCGGGTACCCGGCCTTCGCCGCGAGGAAGTGGCGCTGCTGGCCGGCATTTCCACTGACTACTACACCCGGCTGGAACAGGGCATCGTGCCCTCGCCGGTGGTGCTCGAGGGTCTCGCCCGGGCGCTGAACCTCGACGCGGCGGGGCGGGCTCACCTCGAGGACCTCGTCGGGCCGGGCAACCGCGCCCGGCCCGGCACGGTGCAGCGCGTCCGCCCGGGCCGCGCCTGGCTCCTCGCCGCCTTCGACAGCCACCCGACCCTCCTTCTGGGCCGGAGTACTGACGTGCTGGCGGCCAACCTGATGGCGCGGGCGCTGTTCGCCGACTTCGACGCCATCCCGCCCGGCGAGCGCAACTACGCGCGGTGGATGTTCCTCGCCGAGGACGCGCGGGCGCTGTTCGCCGACTGGGAGGTTCAGGCGCGGGCGGTGGTGGACGGCCTGCGGCTGGAGAACGGCGCCGACAGCCGTGATCGCGGAACGGTCGCGCTGATCACCGACCTACGCGAACAGAGCGCCGAGTTCGAGCAGTGGTGGGACGAACATCGCGTGTACCGACGAGCTCCCCGGGCCATACGCCTGCGTCACCCGGTGGTCGGAGACCTGACCGTCGACTGCGAAACGTTCACGCCGGCCGGGGACCCGGAGACCACGCTCTACGTCTACACCGCGGAACCCGGGTCGCCGTCACAGAGCACGCTGAACCTGCTGGGCAGCTGGGCCCTTTCGGACGGGTCCTTGGCGCCACCGCCGGCGAACTGATGCCGGTGCGGGGGAGCGGGTGAAGCTGATGTCGTGATCTGCGGTCCCGATGGAATGCGCAATTCCGTTAGGTCAGGCGCCCTTGTTTGCCAGCGAGCTGTGCGAACACTGAAGAGCCGGGGGTGGCGGCGGGTGGTCACCGGTGGCCGGCGCGCGGTGCGGGGGTGGCGGAGAACTGGCCCTGCCAGCTGGCTTGCGCGCCGGAGTCGCCGATGCGGTAGATGTCGTA